>JABJNS010000008.1 GCA_018664745.1 Flavobacteriales bacterium
CAGGTGAGAGTTACAGAGCAGGAGCAAGAGCTTACTGTGACCCTAACATTTCAGCTCACAGATCATGGTGGACTCCATTTATTTTCTGGACTCAACCAGGATCTATAATTAAGGTTGAAGGTGGAACAGCAATTAACAACTTAGATATTTACCCTAATCCATCTAGAGATATTTTCAATGTGAGTTTCACATCAGAAGATGTACAAGATTTAGATGTAAGAGTAATTAATGTTGTTGGTGAGGTTGTATACACTGAAAACCTAGAGCAGTTTGTAGGTGAGTATACTAAATCACTTGATTTAGCTACTTATACTAAAGGAGTTTACTTCTTAGAAATCACAACTAATAATGGTGTGGTTAACAAGAAACTAATTCTTCAGTAAGAAGCTAGTTAATTCTTAATATTAAGAAGCCCGAGCATTTGCTCGGGCTTCTTTTTTTATATCTATATTAAGATGGGTGTATAAGATTTGTTTTCCAAAGTCTAGTTATAAAAATTAAAATAGCTTATTTTTGTGTCAAATAAAATTCAATATGAAATTAGTCAATCTATTTTTAGGACTAGGATTTGTTCTTAACTTAACAGTATCAGCAACTGATATTAAACTAACTGAAACTAGTAATCAACTAGTTATAACTGAAAAATCCCTGACGGAATTTACTTTTATCAATCATCTTTCTGAAATTCAAACTTTGAATGTGAAAACAGATGTTGGAGATTTTACAAAGATAATTGTTGCAGGATATGGGGAAAATGCACTAAGAGGTAATGCTGAATTACCAGTTCTAGAAGAATTGATTAATATTCCATTAGGAGCTGAGGTAGCTATTGAGATTGTAAATAAAGAAGAAAAAACAATTTTTTTATCAGAATATGGAATAAATAATAATATTTTCCCTTCACAGCCGTCTATTTCAAAAGGTGAAAATGCAGCTAATCTTCCTTTTTACTATAATGATGACTATTATTCAAACAATGATTTTCACACTCAAAAACTAATTACTACAGAGTATTTAGGAAAAATGAGAGGACAGCAATTAGCAAGAATTTCGGTTGCTCCCTTTCAGTATAATCCTGTAACTAATGAACTGAAAGTAGTTACTAAAATGGAGGTGAAAGTGATTTTTAAGAATACAGATATTACCGCACACTTAGCAAATAAACAAAAGTATTATTCACCAGAATTTGAACACTTATATAAAAGTTGTTTAAACTATCTTCCAATGCAAGAAAAGGAAGTGATTACTACTTCTCCTATAAAATATGTGATTATTTCAGATTCTGCTTTTCAGACAGCTTTACAGCCTTTAGTGGAGTGGAAAACTAAAAAGGGGTTTATGGTAGTTGAAGGGTATACTAATAATCCTTTAGTTGGAAATACTACTACATCAATTCATACTTATTTAAAAAATATGTATGATAATGCTACTGCAACTGATCCAGCTCCAACCTATTTGTTAATTGTAGGTGATGTTGGGCAAGTTCCTTCCTTTAATAATGGAAATCATTTGTCTGACATGTACTTTTGTGAATTTGATGGTGGTGGAGATTTTTATCCTGAGATGTATTATGGAAGGTTTTCTGCTATTACTCCTGAAGATGTAGAAGTACAAGTGCATAAAACCTTAACGCATGAACGGTATACTTTTTCTGACCCTTCTTTTTTAGATGAAGTATTATTGGTAGCAGGTGTAGATGCTAATATGGCTCCCACTTATGGTAATGGACAAATAAACTATGGTACGGATAATTATTTTAATACAGCACATGGCTTAACAGTTTATAATTATTTGTATGGTTCTGGTACGCCTATTACTTCTGATATGCCAGGGGCGTCTGCAGCAATTATTGCTGATGTTAGTGCAGGTGTAGGTTTTGCAAATTATACAGCTCATTGTGGTTCGTCTGGTTGGTCAGATCCTAGTTTTTCTACTTCTGATGTTCCTGGATTGCAAAATAATGATGAATATGGTTTTGTAATAGGAAACTGTTGTCAATCTAATAAATTTGATGTTCCTGTTTGTTTTGGTGAGAGTTTATTAAGAGCGAATAATAAAGGTGCAGTTGGGTATATTGGTGGTTCAAATAATACATATTGGGATGAGGATTTTTGGTGGGCTGTTGGAAATGATAGTATTTCAGCAAACCCTACTTATGCAGGTACAGGTTTAGCTATGTTTGACTGTATGATGCATGAAAATGGAGAGCAACAGGAAGATTGGTTTATTACAGCAGGACAACTGATTCATTCAGGAAATTTAGCTGTTACACAGGCAGGTGGTGCAGAGCAGTATTATTGGGAAATTTATCATTTAATGGGAGACCCATCATTAATGCCTTATATTGGTGTGCCAACTACTCTTACTGTTACACATGATATTGCAGTACCAGTTGGGGTGAGTACTTTTACAGTAATTACTGAGGAGAATGCTTATGTTGCTATTTCCATGGGAGGACAGCTTTTGGATGCTCAATTTGCTGATTTTACCGGAATTGTAGATTTAAATTTCCCTCCAATTTCAAGTGTAGGTACTGTTGATGTAGTCGTAACTAAACAATTCAAACAGCCTTATATTGGTTCATTTCAATTAGGAACAACAGCTGTAATAGATACAGAATTTGATTTTGAAATTTTCCCAAATCCAACAATGGGTAGTTTTAATCTTACCTTTAATGATGCAAAAAATCATGGTGTTGAGATATATGATAATGCAGGTAGACTAATTGAAAAAATGGTAGATCAAAAAGGAGTAACTTCATTTGATATTGAAAAATACTCGGCAGGAACTTATACTGTAAAAGTAATACCTGAAGGGGTTACTTACCAAATTGTGAAACAATAATGGGAAAAGCTCTTGGTATTGATTATGGTACTAAACGCACAGGTATTGCAATTACGGATGTAATACAAATAATTGCTTCAGGGTTAACAACAGTCTCTACTCATAAGTTAGATGATTTTATTGCTAATTTAGTAATATCTGATGATATTGAGTGCTTTGTTGTAGGTGATCCTAAGAATTTAGATGGAAGTAATACGGATAGTACTGGGCATGTAAATGGTTTTGTAAAGCGTTTGCAAAAAACTTATCCTAGTATTCCTGTACATCAATTGATGAACGCTTTACCTCTAAAATTGCAAAACAGAGTATTTTGGTTAGTGGTGTAAAAAGGAAAGGAAGGCAGAATAAAGCTCTAGTAGATGAGGTTAGTGCGACTATTATCTTGCAGAATTATTTAGATTACAAATAACTAGAGTTTTTTTCTAAGGAATTGCCCTGTAATAGATTTTTTGCATTTTATAATGTTTTCAGGAGTTCCTTCAAAAACTATTTGACCACCTTTATCTCCACCTTCTGGTCCTAAGTCAATAATCCAATCAGCACATTTTATTACATCTAAATTATGTTCAATACAAACAATGGAATGACCTTTTTCTATTAGCGCATAAAAGGAATTAAGTAATTTATTGATGTCATGAAAATGAAGCCCTGTTGTTGGTTCGTCAAAAATGAATAGTGTCTTTTCAGTTGCATTTCCTTTCCCTAAAAAGGAAGCCAATTTTATTCTTTGCGCTTCACCACCACTAAGTGTGTTGGAAGATTGCCCAAGTTTCACATAATTAAGCCCTACATCTTGCAAAGGTTGTAGTTTACGAGCAATACTCATTTCGTTATTGCTTTCAAAAAATGCTATAGCTTCATAAACAGATAAGTTTAATATATCCGAAATGTTTTTTTCGCCCACTTTTATTTCTAGTATCTCCTTTTTAAAACGCTTTCCTTTACAATGTTCACATTCCAAATGCACATCTGCCATGAACTGCATTTCTACTGTCGTTTCTCCTTCTCCCTTACATTGTTCGCATCTGCCGCCATCTACATTAAAGGAAAAGAATCCTGTCTTGTATTTTCTGCTTTCAGCTAAAGGTTGGCTAGCAAATAGTTTCCTAATATCGTCATATACTTTTATATAAGTTGCAGGATTCGATCTTGATGATTTTCCAATAGGGTTTTGGTCAATGAACTCTAGTTTAGTCAAGTTTTGTGTGCTGACGCTTATATTTTCATAACTTTTGTTGGCTTTACTGAAATTTCCAAAATGAGTATTCAATGCAGGTTTCAGTATATCCCGAACTAAGGTTGATTTTCCTGAGCCACTCATCCCTGTTACTAAGGTTAATCCGTTTAGTGGAAATTCAACATTTATATTTTTCAGGTTATGTTTATTGATTCCTTCTATGCTGATTTTATCATTAGAACTTCTTCTGATTTTAGGTGTAGGAATTTCTAACTTTCCTGATAAGTATTGAGTAGTTAAACTTTTTTTCTCTTTATGGATATCTTTTAGTTTACCTTGAAATATAATTTCACCACCATGTATTCCTGCCTCAGGACCAATATCAATTATTTGATCGGCTTGTTCCATTATTTCTTCATCATGTTCCACTACAATCACAGTATTCCCTATATCTCTTAGTTCTTTTAGGATCTTGATAAGGCGCTCTGTGTCTTTAGAGTGTAGCCCAATACTTGGCTCATCTAGTATATACATTGCACCTACTAGTGAACTTCCTATGGATGTGGCCAAGTTAATTCTTTGTGATTCCCCCCCTGATAAGGTGTTGGATTTCCTGTCTAATGTTAAGTAGCTTAAACCAACCTCATTTAAGTAGTGAAGTCTACTGCTGATTTCTTGTGTTAGTCTGTCAGAAACTTTGCTGTCAGTAGTATCTAGCTTTATATTTTTGAAGAATAATAAGGCTTCTCCAACATTCATTTTCACAATATCTGCTATGCTTGTATTGGCAATTTTCACATATAATGCATCTTTTCTTAATCTTGATCCACCACACTCATCACAATCTGTTTTTCCTCTGTAGCGAGCAATCAATACTCGGTTTTGTATTTTGTATTTATCACTTTCTAGTTTCTGAAAAAACTGATATATTCCTTTGCATTTGTTTTTTCCGTTCCAAAGGATGTCTTTTTCATCAGCTGTTAATTCATTGTATGGCCTGTGAACTGGGAAGTCAAATTTTGCAGCACGAATAATAAAACGATCTTTCCATTTGCTTAGCTTTTCACCACTCCAACAGCTTACCACTCCTTGGTAAACGGAAAGGTTTTCATTGGTGATTACTTTCTTTTTGTCAATTCCTAGTATAGATCCAAATCCTTCACATTTTTTGCAAGCACCATAGGGGTTATTAAAAGCAAAAAGATGTGTGCTGGGTTTTTCAAACTGCATACCATCTAGTTCAAACTTATTGGAGAAATGATGTATTTTTTCTTTTATTATAATGTTGCACTCTCCTTCTCCTTCAAAAAAAGCAGTTTGTACTGAGTCGGCAATTCTACCTTCATTGTCAGTATCATCAATTATAATTCGATCAATTACAATTTGAAGTGTATCTGAACTAACCTTAGTTTCTTTCTTTAATAAATCTTTAATTTTAGCTACTTCTCCTTGATGTATAACACGAGAGAACCCTTGTTGTCTTAAAACGGAAAGAATATTTTTATCATTTACTCCTTTGTATTTAGCTGAGATTATAACTACTTCTTCTTTATTCTGTTTTGTGATAAAATCAACTACATCACTTACTTGGTGGCGTTTTACTTGTTTGCCTGATGTTGGGGAAATTGTTTTTCCTACTCTAGCAAAAAGGAGTTTTAAGTAATCGTATATCTCAGTACTTGTTCCTATAGTTGACCTAGGATTATTAGTAGTTGTTTTCTGTTCAATAGCAATGGCAGGGCATATTCCAAGTATTTCATCTACTTCAGGTTTTTGTAATTTTCCAAGGAATTGACGGGCGTATGACGAAAGACTTTCAATGTATCGTCTTTGCCCTTCAGCAAATAAAGTGTCAAATGCTAATGACGATTTTCCACTTCCTGACACTCCAGAAATGACAATGAGCTTGTCTTTTGGAATGCTAATTGAGATGTTTTTGAGGTTGTGTAATCGCGCTCCTCTAATTCCAATGTTTTCAGTAGTATTTATTGTTTTTTTATTGCTCATTATTTTGCAGAATTTGCAAAGCTAAGAAATAAGATTTGGATATTTAAATTTGTTTTACTATATTTGGCTCTTAATTCAGATAATTAATTAACAATTTACCCGCCTATAGACACACATCTACTTTAACCTTTTTATTAACTAAAAACAAAAGTAGTATGTTGTCAAACAATCTTACCGATAAAGTATTAGTGCAAAATTTTTTAAATGGTGATAATAAATCATTTGAAACATTATTAAGTAGACATAAAAATAGAGTATTTGCTTTTATTATGTCAAAAGTTAAAAACCGTGATATTACTGAAGATATATTTCAGGATACCTTTATAAAAGTCATCAATTCCTTAAAAAGAGGAAAGTATAATGAGGAAGGAAAATTCTTGCCTTGGATGATGCGTATTTCTCATAACTTAGTGATTGATCATTTTCGTAAAGAAGCTA
Organism: Flavobacteriales bacterium; assembly: GCA_018664745.1. Taxonomy (GTDB): domain Bacteria; phylum Bacteroidota; class Bacteroidia; order Flavobacteriales; family BACL11; genus UWMA-0277. The sequence continues at coordinate 6,467 of JABJNS010000008.1, forward strand.
AAATGCGAAAAGTAAGACAAACTTCTGAATTTGATATTTTTGATATATTAGATGATGGAAGTAAAAATCAAGAAGAAATGATGATACAGACTCAAGTGCATGCTGATTTAAACATATTGATAGAGCAGTTGCCAGAAGATCAGAAAGAAGTATTAAAGATGAGATATTTTGAAGATTTATCATTTAAGAAAATAGCCAAATTAACGGATTCGAGTATTAATACCTCTTTGGGTAGAATGCGTTATGCTTTAATCAATCTTAGGAAATTAGCTGAAAAGCAACACATTGATTTGCAGGTGAAATAAATTCTAAATTTATATAATATAAAGAAGGCTATTGCGTTCTGAGTGTGTAAATGAAACTTAAAAACATACTATATGAGCAAAAACTCTACTTTAAAATTGTGGGATCATCTATTGGAAGAAGTATGCACTTCCTTTGATAAATCGGTACACAAACTCCTTTCTGAAAGACAGATTGGACCAAAAAAAGAAACAATAGATACTATTCTTGCGTATGCAAGTTCAGTGAAAGCAATTGGAACAAAATCTAATGATAAGATTTTGATTTCATTAAACTAAGTGGTTTTGGTTAGTAAAAGAGGTCTTTAGGCCTCTTTTATTTTTTACTTTTGTTTTTGTGAATAAACAAGAAAGAACAAAACACTTCATAGCGCATTTTTCTGAAAATATGCCAGAAGCAAAAACAGAATTAGATTACACTAATGTTTTTGAGCTTACGGTTGCAGTAATCCTGTCAGCACAATGTACGGACAAGCGCGTAAATATTATTACTAAAGATTTATTTAAAGAAATGCCAACTGCTGAGGTAATGGCGGAGGCCTCTGTTGATGCTATTTTTGATTTAATAAAGTCATGTTCATATCCAAGAAATAAAGCAAAGCATTTGTCAGGAATGGCAAATATGCTAATGCAAGATTTTAATGCTGAAATCCCTGCTAACTTGGAAGATTTACAAAAACTACCAGGAGTAGGCCGAAAAACTGCTAATGTAGTAGGTTCAGTTTACTTTGATATTCCTGCTATGCCAGTAGATACCCATGTATTTCGGGTAGCTGATAGAATAGGACTTACTACTAATGCCAAAAACCCTTTGCAGGCTGAATTGCAATTACTAAAACTTTTCCCAACAGAAAAATTAAATATTGCCCATCATTGGTTGATATTGCACGGAAGGTACTTGTGTAAAGCAAGAAGACCTGAATGTGAAAGATGTGGTATTACCAGTATCTGTAAGTACTTTTCGAAAAAGTAATTTTGTTAATAAAACTAGCATCATATTTTTGATGTTTATCTAAGAATTTCGCTAATTTGTATAAAATATATAGCTATGAGTAAAAATGAAAAAAATGCTAAATTAAAAGCATTAGAACTTACCTTAGGTAAGTTAGAAAAATCTTACGGAAAAGGAGTCGTAATGAAGTTAGGAGATAAGGTAGTAGAGGATATTGAAGCTATACCTACTGGTTCAATTGGTTTGGATTTAGCTCTTGGAATAGGTGGGTTTCCTAGAGGAAGAGTAATTGAAATATACGGACCTGAATCTTCTGGAAAAACTACTTTAACAATACATGCAATTGCAGAGGTGCAAAAGCAAGGAGGAATTGCAGCTTTTATTGATGCTGAACATGCTTTTGATGCTGCTTATGCCGCAAACTTAGGTGTTGATGTAGATAATTTATACATTTCTCAACCTGATAATGGTGAACAAGCTTTAGAGGTTGCTGATCATTTAATTAGCTCTGGAGCAGTGGATTTAGTTATTGTTGATTCTGTAGCGGCTCTTACACCAAAATCAGAAATAGAAGGAGAAATGGGAGATTCTAAAATGGGTCTACATGCTCGTTTAATGTCGCAAGCACTTAGGAAACTGACTGCAACTATTAGTAAAACTCAATGTACAGTTATCTTTATTAATCAGATTAGAATGAAGATTGGAGTTATGTTCGGAAATCCTGAAACAACTACAGGTGGTAATGCACTTAAGTTTTATTCTTCAGTGCGTTTGGATATCAGAAGAATAGGTGCAATTAAGAATGGAGAGGACATTATTGGTAATAGAACAAGGGTGAAAGTGGTGAAAAATAAAGTAGCTCCACCTTTCCGAAAAGTTGAGTTTGATATTATGTTTGGAGAAGGAATTTCTCGTTCAGGAGAGGTTTTGGATAAAGCTGTTGATTTAGATGTTGTGAAAAAAGCAGGTTCATGGTTTAGTTATGGGGATACAAAACTAGGACAGGGGCGTGATGCTGTAAAACAAATGATTGCTGATAATCCTGAACTTTCTGAGGAAATTGAAACTAAAATTAAAGAAGCTTTAACTCAAGAATAAGTATTGATGATGCGTAATATTGCATTTGCTGCTGCCATTTTATTATCGGCTTGTGGGGTTAAGGATACTGATAAGAATAAAAAATCAGAGATTGTTTTGCTATCTGAAAGTATTCAGAATGACCCAACGAATACGGCTTTATTACTAGATAGAGCTAAGTATAATAAGAATCGCAATAATTTAGAATCAGTATTATTTGATTTAAATCAATGTGTTAAGTTGGATTCTTTAAATAATACATTTCATTATGCTGTGGCTGAGGTTTATTTTGAACTTTCTAAAAAACCTAATGCAAACGGAAAATATCCAGGATTGGTAAAGCACCACCTTACTAAGGCAATAAAGCTGAATGAGAAAGATGAAAAATCTCAAGCTTTATTAGGTGAATTGCTACTGGCTTATGCAAAATATAAAGAAGCAATTGAACATTTTAATTCGTCTTTGAAAATTGAATATAACCAGGCGAAAACGCATATGCTTATGGGTTATGCTTTTAAACAATTAGGACAAGATGATAACGCAATTAATTGTTTTAGAAATGCTGTAAATGTTGATCCTGAGTTTAAAGAAGCTTTTGTTCAGCTTGGTCAGATGTTTCATGTGAGGGGTGATACATCAGCATTAATCTATTATAATAATGCTTTGCAATTAGATCCTTCTGATGAAATGACACTTTATAATAAGGCATTGTTTTATCAAAGTATTAAGGAATGGAATGCTGCATTGGAGGCTTATGCTGATTTGCATAAAGTTGATTATACGCACAGTAGCGGACATTATAATAAAGGATTTATTCATATGGAATTAGAACTTTATGATATTGCAGCTAATAATTTTGCTGATGCTATTTATTCTAATTCTGAATTTTATGAAGCATATTATTCTAGAGGGAATTGTTTTGAAACGCTAGGAAATATAAAACAAGCAGAAATAGATTATAAAAGAGCAATTGAAATTAATCCAGAGTATACTTTTGCTATTGAGGCACTGGAGCAACTGCAATTAAAAAATAAAACATTTAATAAATAATGACTGTACAGGACCAAATAACAAACGATATCAAGGAGGCAATGAAAGCCAAAAATGTAGATAAGCTAGCAGCACTAAGGGCTGTGAAATCTGCAATAATGTTAGAAGCTACAAAAGAGGGTATTCCAGAAGTTTCTGATGAGGTTTCTTTAAAGTTAATTGCAAAATTAGTTAAGCAAAGAAAAGATTCAGCTGCAATTTTTACAGAACAAAACCGTCCTGATTTAGCAGTTGATGAAGTAAATCAATTGGCTTACCTAGAACCTTATTTACCTGCTCAAATGAGTGAGGAAGAAGTAAGGAAGATTGTACAAGAAGTTATTGCTAAGGTAGGTGCATCATCACCTGCTGATATGGGAAAATGCATGGGGCCGCTTATGGGTAGGCTTAACGGAAAAGCAGATGGTGTGCTTATTTCTAAACTAGTTAGAGAGGAATTAAGTAAATAGATTAAGAAAAATATAGAAAATAAAAAAAGGCGAACAAATGTTCGCCTTTTCTTTTTTAGCACCAACTAAAAAATTTATTTTACTTTATCCACAACTGCTTTAAAAGCTTCTGGATGGTTCATTGCTAAATCAGCTAAAACCTTTCTGTTAAGTTCAATTCCATTTGCATGGATTTTCCCCATAAATTGTGAGTAAGACATTCCGTGTAATCTTGTCCCTGCATTAATTCTTGCAATCCATAATGCACGGAAAGTTCTCTTTTTGTTTTTTCTATCACGGTATGCATATTGCATTCCTTTTTCTACAGCATTCTTTGCTACTGTATGTAC
>JABJNS010000047.1 GCA_018664745.1 Flavobacteriales bacterium
ATATTTCTAGCAAATATTATTCCCTAATTATTTAAGGAATATTTTAAGCCCTATTTCTTCTATTATTTTTGCCAAATGTTATATTTGCAGACTTATTAAATAAGACTATGATAAAAAAACTACTTACTATCCTCTTTATATCAGTAATACTTATCTCTTGTGTAGATGAAAGAGACCTGTCAAAAAACACAGTAATTGCACATATCACGGCTCAACCTGATGGATTACACCCTTTCAATGACAACTCTATGCAAAGAAGTTATATATTTAATTATACTCAAAAAACTTTGATAAAGTTAGATATTGAGAGTTTAGAATATATTCCATACTTAGTAAAAGAAATCCCAACTCCATCAGCTGATAACCTATCTTTTGACTATGAAATAAAAGAAGGAGTTAAATGGGATGATGGAACAGCCTTTACAGCTGAAGATGTAGCATTTTCAGTAAAACTAATGCTATGTCCATTAACCAATAATGCTCAGATGAAAAGCAACTATACAACTGTGATAAAAAGTATAGAAATTGATCCTGGAAATCCATTGAAATTTACTATGCATGCATTAAATATTAATTGGAGTAATTTACATATTTTTTCAGAACTATATATGGTGCAAAAAAGTTTATGGGACCCTAAAGGGGTTTTAGACAATGTAAATTTCACTGACTTATCATCAGAAAACTTTAATGAAACTGAAGCTTTGCAAGAATGGTTTAATGCGTATAACAATGCTGACAATGGCTATCAACCAGAAAAATTAGTTGGACTAGGTGCATACCAAGTAACAGAATGGGAGGCCAGCCAATACATAACAATTGAAAAGAAAGAGAATTGGTGGGGAGCAAATGATAATTCAGTATACAATAAGGCTTATCCTGATAAAATAATATTTAAAATTATTAAGGAAGACGCATCTTCATACTTAGCTCTTAAAAATCAAGAAATTGATGTAACAACAAGAATAGGGACTGTAAAATTAAAAAAGCTTCAGGAAAGAGAGTATTTTAACAATAATTATGATTCTGATTTCTTAAATCAATATTCTTATAGCTACATGGGACTTAATATGAAACCTGACGGAATTAAAAGAAAACCTTATTTTGTTGACAAAAAAGTAAGACGGGCTATGGCTTACCTTGTCCCTATTGAAGAAATAATTGAAGTAATGGTACATGGGAAAGCTAGTAGACAAGCCTCAAACATTTCTCCACTCAAAAGTACTTATAACGACACCTTAAAACTAATCCCTTTAGATATAGAAAAAGCAAAGAAACTACTTTCAGAAGCAGGTTGGGAAGATACTGATGGAGATAATATCCGTGATAAAATGATTAATGGCGTAAAAGTTCCTTTTACTTTTGAATTAAGTTATATGAGTTCTGCAACAACAAAGGAAATTGTATTGATGATTAAAGAAAGTATGTATAAAGCTGGAATTGTTGCAAAGCCAACCCCTATGGACTTTACTCTTTTCTACAAAAATGCAATGGACCATAATTTTGATGGCATGATGGGTGGTTGGGGAAGTAGCGCTTCTTATTCTAATCCTATGCAATTATGGCATACTTCTTCATGGGTAAATAAAGGATCTAATTTCTGTGGATTTGGTGATGCTGAAAGTGATGCTTTAATTGAAGAAGCTAACCTAACACTTGATCCAGAAATTCATAGAAACGCACTATTAAAATTACAAGCTAAAATATATGAGGAACAACCTTATATATTCACCTACAGCTCTATGAGAAAATTTGCAATCCACAAAAGATTCAATAATAGAAAAATGTTCTATGAACGACCAGGAGTTATGATTCAAAACTTTGAATTAAAAGCAGCTTTCTCCTCTCAAAACTTAACTCCAACTGACGGACAATAAAATATAAACTATGTTCAAATACGCTCTAAAAAGAATTTTAACCTTTATCCCAATGCTGATAGCTATTTCGTTATTATCATTTATTATTAGTATTAATGCACCAGGCGATCCTGTTGAACGCTTATCCAAAGCAGCAGGAAATGAAGGGTCAGCCGAACAGCAATCTGGAGCATCAAAAAAAATTAAGGAGGAATTAAGAAAAAAACTAGGATTAGATTTACCTATTTTTTACTTAAGTATTACTGACTTAGCTTCTTCTGACACACTATATAAAGTGCAGGACAAATATCATAAAGCAAATTTAGAAGCACTTACTCACCAAAGTGGAAACTGGGAAGCTGTATCAAATTACTACAGTAGCTTATTAGATTTACAAAAAACACACCAAAAAATAGATGCAAAAGCAATTGTATCTCAGGACCCCTCTTTATCATTAAATTTAGTGAATGAGGCAGCTAATCAATTTGGATTTGAAATAGGAAGTCTTTTAGAAACTTCTGACAAGGAAATTGTTGCTTTAAAATTCGAAAAAATGAACAGCTTACTAGTAGCAAATACTTTTTTATCTACTCTAGAACCTTCCCTAAAAAATGTAACAGTAAAAAGAGAAAACATTTTCACAAAAGCTACAAAATGGAAAACTTACATTCCTGCAATTAGCTGGTATGGTGGTAAAAACCAATACCATTTATGGTTACTAGGAAATGGAAAAGATAGAAAAGGATTACTTAGAGGAGATTTTGGAATTTCATATATTGATAGTCAGCCTATACAATCTAAAATATGGCAAAAAGTAGGCATCTCATTTTCTCTTTCGCTTATCTCAATTATTTTGGCTTATTTAATTAGTATCCCTATCGGAATTTATTCAGCTTATAAAAAGGATTCAGTAGCAGACAAAGGGCTATCCTTAGTACTTTTCGTACTGTATTCTATGCCTTCTTTCTTTGTAGCAACTTTATTATTATTACAATTTGCTAATCCTGACAACTTGAGCTGGTTCCCTGTTTCAGGAATACAAGATCCAACAATTTTTGAACCTGACTGGAGCTTATGGATGAAACTAAAACACAGAATACCATTCTTAATTTTACCTATCATTACTTATACTTATGGTTCTTTTGCTTTTTTAAGTAGAATTATGCGAGTAGGGATGATTGATATAGTTTCACAAGATTACATCCGTACAGCTCGTGCTAAAGGACTAGGAGAAGGGAAAGTTATCCTTAAACATGCACTAAGAAACTCACTATTACCTATTATTACTGTTTTCGCATCTATCTTCCCAATGGCAATTGGTGGTAGTATTATTATTGAGGTAATCTTCTCTATTCCAGGAATGGGAGTTGAGATTTTCAATGCTATATTAAATTACGATTATCCAATGATTATTACAGTATTTACTTTATCAGGATTTTTAATAATGGTTGGTTACTTGGTTGCTGATTTACTTTATGCAGTAGTTGACCCAAGAATTTCATACAAATAGAATTATGCAAAATACAAACGAAAATTTTTCATTTAAAAAATATGCTTGGGCTCAGTTCAAGAAAAATAAGATTGCACTAGTAAGTTTATACCTATTATTGATTTTAGTAATTATTGCACTTTTTGCTCCTTATATTGCTAACGATAGACCACTTTATGCCGAGTATGAGGGAAATACCCTTTATCCTGCTTTTGCTAGTGAAACAAGAACAGATTCTATTTATAATTCTGAAGGCAGTTTCATTCAAGTATTACAGTACGACATTACAGATTGGAGACAATTGAATTTAACTTCTGTAGTATGGGCACCTATCCCTTATTCTCCAGGTAGTATGGATAGGTATAATAGAGATTATGCTGCACCAAGTGGAGTGCAAAGATTTAAAAATTCAGATGGTAAAATTATTGATATTCCTTCAAGATTCAGGCATAAACTTGGTACAGATGGTATTGGTCGTGATTTAGCTTCTGGGTTAATTCATGGAACTAGAATCTCCTTAATGGTTGGATTAGTTTCTATGGGAATAGCTTCCCTTATTGGTATTATTTTAGGAGCATTGGCTGGCTTTTTTGGAGACACAAAACTAAAGATGCCAAGGATAAAATATTGGCTTACTTTATTCGGGATTTTTATGGGGTTCTTTTATGGATTTGGACAAAGAAAATATGTACTTTCTCAAGCTTTTTCTGATGGAATTGGTGATGGTATGTTAGCTATGCTTGTTAGTATTGTTGTTGTAATTGCAATTACTATGCTTTTCAGAATTCTAAGCAAACCTTTACAATTTGGAAAACTAAAAGAAGAAGTAAGCGTACCGATTGACACTTTTGTTTCTAGAGGAATTGAACTACTAAATTCTATTCCAAGGTTACTTTTAATTATTACAATTACAGCTGTAGTAGAAAGAAGTATTTGGATTGTAATGATTATTATTGGAATTACAGGTTGGACACGTATTGCTCGTTTCACAAGAGCTGAGTTCTTACGAATCCGTTCTTTAGAATTTGTACAAGCTGCTGAATCTTTAGGATTTTCTTCTGTAAGAACAATATTTAAGCATGCTTTACCTAACGCCTTAGCTCCTGTATTTGTAAGTATTGCCTTTGGTATTGCTTCTGCTATTTTAATTGAAAGTGGGTTATCTTTCTTAGGAATTGGTGTTCCTGATGACATTGTTACTTGGGGATCACTTTTAAACCTTGGCAGACAAAATCTAGAAGCTTGGTGGTTGATTATTTACCCTGGAATGGCAATATTTATTACCATTACTATTTACAACATGATTGCTGAAGCTTCTCGTGATGCTTTAGATCCAAGATTGAAGAGTTAATCTTGTAAAAATTTAAATACAATCCCCTAGTAAATATACTAGGGGATTTTTTATTTTAATAATTTTGTATTATTAGCACTCTTTAAATTTTCCATTATTAAAAATTGCAAGTGCTTTTCCTTTTAGTTTTTCTCCTATGAATGGTGTATTATTTGATTTTGATTTTATATCCTCTTTGGTGAATTCCCATTCTAAATCAGGGTTAAATAGTGTAATGTTTGCAGTATTTCCTTCTGTTAATGTAGCTTGATTTATTCCTAGAATTTTTCTAGGGTTTATTGCTATTTTCTCAATTATCTGACTTAATTCTAAATGAGGAAGTAAATATTTCCCTAATAGCCCAAATGCTGATTCTAATCCGATTATACCATCTGCAGCATTATCAAATTCTATTTTTTTATGTTCTTCATCCTGTGGGCTATGGTCAGTTGTTATAATGTCAATTGTCCCGTCTTTTAGTGCTTTTATTAAAGCCTTGTTGTCTTTAGTTGTTCTAAGTGGGGGCATTACTTTGTAGCGTGTGTCAAAGTTGTTTACAGCCTCATCTGTTAAAAAAAGATTGTGTAGTGCAACATCTGCCGTTATATTTAATCCTTTTCCTTTAGCTTTTTTTACTTTTTCAGCACTTTTCTTGGTACTGAGGTAGCTAAGGTGAAAACGACTATTCGTGTATTCACAGATGCTAATATCTCTATCTACCATCATTTCTTCAGCTAGAGCAGGAATTCCTTTTAGTCCTAGTCTTGTACTTACATTTCCTTCATGCATGTAGCCATCATTAGCAATACTATTTTCATTAGGATAATTCATTATTAGGGAATTACAATCTTTAGAGTATAGCATTGCAATTTTTAACACTTCATTTCTTTTGATAGAATGCTTATCATCTGTAAATGCAAGGCAGCCAGCTTTATGCATATCATGCATTTCTACAATATCATTACCCTCCTGATTTTTTGTTAAATTTCCAGCTGGAAATAGGTCAACAATATTTCCTGTAGTTGCATTTAGGATGTATTTTATCATGCCTTTGTTGTCAAGGCTTGGAGTTGTGTTTGGCATTATCATCACTCCTGTAAACCCTCCTTTTTTAGCTGCTTCACTACCACTTTCTAATGTTTCTTTCTGCTCGTTTCCAGGTTCTGAAAAGTTTGCATGTAAATCGAACCAACCTGGAGAAAGGTGTAAGTTATTAGCACTGTACTCTATTTCTTTTCCTGCCGCTATTGATTCTTTACAGGATTTGATGGACTTTTCAATCTTCTCAATTTTCCCATTTTTGATAAATACATCCATTATCTTATTATGGTACTTTGAGTTGCAGTCAATTATTTTTGCCGATTTAATAAGTAAATTCATGGTTTTATCAGTTTAATAAGTAGTATTTCAGTTGCAAAAAATAGCAGTGATAAAATCAGTGATATTTTCCAAAATTCTTTTCCTCTTTGGGTTTCCGTTATTGTAGCTATTAGTGCAGAAGAATCGCCTTCAATAATTTGAATATTATCTATGCCAATGCTATTTTTCCATTCATTTAGTTCACTAATGCTAAGGGTATTGCTTTTACTTTCTGTTGTCGTATAATTATATGCAATAGCATCTATTATTTTATCTTCCACTTCAATAGAATAGATTCCATTTTCACTAATTTGATTGTGAGTGTAAAACACTTGTTTTCCTAAATGTGTTTTTTGAGTAGGAATGATGTCGATTTTATCATTTTTTAAGTGCACGATAGCAGTATTGTTATTTAATTGTGAACTGCTAAAGTAATCCTCATGTAGTATGGTATTATAAATAGATTCAATTCTTATGGATGAAGTAGCCATATTTAGAAGGGTAGGTACAAAAAGAGCATGTTTACCAAAGTTATTGTACTTGCTGTTTAGCGGGCTATTGAAGAGATAAATTAATCCTTTTTCTTTTGAAAATGACTCTAGGAAAACAGCTTTATTTTCCTGGGTTAGTAAAGCAATACTGTTGCTGTTGTTTTGTGTAATTATTTGATGGTATTGTTTTACTTTAGGAAAGTTTATTTTATCCAATTTCCCATCAAAAACATGTTGGTATAAAGGATGATCTCTATTTACTTTATCAATTGATGTATTACTGATTTTTAGTTCTGATAAAGTAGAAATCTCTAAATGTTTTAATGATTTATTATAAGAATTTAAATCAATATTGCTAGCTGGGGTAATTGCAATACTTCCTCCATTTTTAATAAATTTATTTAGACTATTGATGAATCCTGAACTAAACTGTTCTACTCCATTTATAAGGATAAAATCTTGTTGATTCAAAGCAGTGTAGTCAATATTTTTTACGGATACATTTTTAAAATTAAATAGGGATGAATCATTGCTAAATAGTGTGGTAATTGCAGTGTTGTTACTGGTTTCGTTAATACATAATACATTTACCTTATTCGTATTTTTTAGGGTGAAATAGCAATTGTTGTCAAAAGTAATAGGGTGGTCATTTATCTTAATCACACCTTTTTGAATTTCACTATTATCTGCCAGAAAATTAAAGCTAATTTCTTTTTTCTCCTCTCCTTTTAAATTGATATATTGTTGTGATTTCTGGTTTCCGTTTATTTCTAAGAATACAGCTTGTTCTTTTATTGAAACTTCTGATTGATTACTAATGGTTGCATGAATAGTTACTTCTTGTTTATTGCTAAAAACTGGACTATTTAACCAGCAACTATCAATACTTATATTACTGTTTTCATTAGTTTTAAGTGGAACTAAAAATAGGTTAGTATTATTATCTAACTTGCTCAATTCAGTTACTTGTAATCCGTTATTTTGCATATCAGAAATTATATACAAGTGGCAAAGATCTGAGCTTAGGCTAGATTGCCTATTTACAATTTGCTTTAATGCTTTACTATGAACTGATGTTGTTATATCATCAATATAATTTCCGATTGCATTAGCGTTAGTACTTTTACTATGTTTAGCTAAGAAATCATTACTTATAATCCAGAAATTACTTTCAGATGGGTAGGCATTTATTATACTTCTTGCTTTTTCTTTGGCAATAGCCAATAGTCTTCCATTTTCATTTTCAGCATCCATACTAAAAGAGTTGTCAATATAAATAAAGATATTTTCTGTTGTTTTATTTTGACTTTCAAGTGGTATATAAGGTTTTGCAAATGCAAGCACTAAAAAGCTAATTGCTAGTATTCTACTGAGTAGAATGAGTAAGTTTCTAAGGTTGGATCGTTTGCGATTATCTTCTTTAATTTCCTTCAAAAAACGGATACTACTAAAGTATATGGTTTTGTGTTTACGAAAATTAAATAGATGAATGAGAATCGGAATTGCTATCGCAAAGAGGAAGTAAAGCAGTTGTGGGTTTTGATATCTCATCAAAGTGCAAAATTAAACTATTTGCTAGAATTAGTGTATTTTTTGACTTAAATTATTTTTCCGTCTTTCATTTCAAGTTTTCTACTTCCTAATTTTGCTAACTCCTTGTTATGTGTGATGATGACAAAAGTTTGTCCTAATTCTTTGTTAAGTTTTAGGAATAGATTGTGTAGTTCTTCTGCATTTTTTGAATCCAAATTCCCTGAAGGTTCATCCGCTAAAATGATAGAAGGGGAGTTGATGAGTGCTCTGGCAACAGCAACTCTTTGCTGCTCACCTCCTGATAGTTCATCTGGCTTGTGATTTGCTCTTTCGCTTAACCCAAGTAAGGCTAGTAATTCTAAACCTCTTTTTTCTGCTGATTTTCTAGCTGTTCCTGCTATAAAAGCAGGCAAGCATACATTTTCCAAGGCTGTAAACTCTACTAATAGATTATGAAATTGAAATACAAAACCTATTTCCTTATTTCTAAAACTTGATAATTCTTTTTGGCTTAGCGTATTTACTTCCTTGTTGTTAATTGTTAGGGAACCTTTCTGTACATCATCAAGTGTGCCTAATAATTGAAGCAGGGTAGTTTTACCTGCTCCAGAAGCTCCTGTTATGCTTACAAACTCACCTTGCTTAATGTTTAAGTCAACCCCTTTGAGTACTTCAAGTTTATCGTACGAGTAGTGTATGTTTTTTGCTAATATCATTTTCTGAGGTAAAGATAATCTAAATAATAAATTACTTTTAAGGATAAGCTATTTTCTTGAGGAAGGGTTAGAGACTGCTCTACATTATCCAACCAATGGTTTCTGATTATACTGTCATCATTTGTAATCGCATGATTCCAAACTAAGCTTAACTTACTTCCAGGAGCAAACAACCAGTTGAAATTTAAGTTTCCTGTCCAAGTTGTATAATTTATATTGTGTTTCCCATCATAATTACTAGCATATAAGTAACCATCATTTCCTAAGTTTTTGAATTTAGTGTTTTCTACTTGATCAAAATGATAACGCAATTTGAATGCTAAATCCATTTTGTTGTTCAAAACAAAACTACCACTCAATACATTAGTAATCATATTGGTGTTTCTTAATGCAAAAACTGGCAAATCATTTTCATCTTTAGTAGTAAAGCCAGCATCATTCTTTACATGGTTAACAGATAAAACATAGCGGAAGGATAGCTTATCGTTAACTCTTATAATAGGTTGTATTCTCCAACCAAATTTCCTGGAATTGTAAAGTGGCTTTATATGTCCGCCAAAACTATAGTCAAGAGCAAATTTCTTACGATAATCTGTTGAAAAGAATATTCTTCCTCTAACTCCTTTTGAAATTTTGAATGGACTTTCTAAGTTTCCAGTTCTGGCTTCATAATAGTCAATACTTTTATAGGGGTTAACAGTCCCAAATGCACCTATTGTTAAGTAGTTTTTTAAAGTAAAAACACTTTTCATACTGTAGTCAAGTGAGGTGAATTCCTGTTCGGTAAAAAGGGTTTTATAATCAGCAGTTAATGATAAGTTAGAATTTACAAGATTTTTAGTAGGCGTTAACTGGTTATAACTTAAATATAATGTATGATTAATGCTGTTGTTTCTCATTAGGAAACCTAAATCATTTACATTGTATTTATCATCAATTATTTCAGATGAAATATTGTATTTGTATTCCCCTTTTGTTTTTGAAATTCCAAATTTACCTGAATAACCTTGTATTAACTCATCACAATAAAAAATATTACTATTATTTAAGTAGACATCATACCTATGTGTATTGTCTCTGTTATTTATTCTGGTTGTTATTCCATTTACATTAGAGCTAATGCCATTCCCTTTTTCATACTTATTAGTATTGATAAAACTAACTGATGAATTATTCTTTAAGGATTGGTCAAATACCAATATGTTAAAGTTACTAAAATCTTTTGTGATGGCATTTAAGGCGCCAATTCCTAAGCCATTTTTAGTTCTTCCTGAAATTTTTGAGGCATTAAGTAAATCATCACTTACTCTTCTGGTATAAAACATATTTCCTGCTTTTCCAAACAGCTCTGTTCCTTCAGTAAAAAACTGTCTTTTTTCAGTGTAATAAACTTCAAAGGGAGAGAGGTTTAGTACTTTGTCATCAGGAGCAACTTGTCCAAAATCAGGAATAAGAGTCATATCTAAAGTAAAACTTTCATTTATTCCATATTTAAGATCCATACCCATGTTGTAAGGGTAAGTATTTTTACCATCATAATTATTATAGTAACTAGTAATGTATGGCATTGCTGAGAGTCTAACTGGAGATTTCACATTAAAGGATAAAAACTCTAACAACCCATTTTGCATGGCGTAATTATCATAGTTGACATCAATAAAGTTCCAAGTATAATTTTCTCTATACCTTCTAATCCCTCTAGACATATTTAGACTCCAATTTATATTGTATGTTTTTTCTTTTTCTGATGGGAATCGAATAGCAGAAAATGGAATAGCAAATTCTGCTATCCAACCTTTATCTGTTATCTTTACAGCTGATTTCCAAACAGCATCCCAATCATAATCAATAGAAGTATTGGTGTATTTTGCATCTGTTTGAACTCCAGCTGCACTTACTAAAAAGTTATAGCTTAATTGTCCATTATTATAAGGATCAATGCAGATGCCAAATGAATCAAAATTTTTTCCTTCTTGATCTCGCTTGCTAAGTTCCTTTAAAATACTATCAGGAGCATTATCATACATCATTATGCCAAAATAAATAGCATTATTATCATAACAAATCTGTACTTCTGTTTTTTGCCCTATTCTTTCATTAGCTCCATTATTGGGATTCATTTGCTTAAAATTATCAGCCTTAGCTAGTTCTGACCAATGTATATCATCTAATACTCCATCAATTTTTGGAGGAATTCTGCACTCGCTAATTGTATAAGTTTTTTTATTTTCAAACTGCCCAAAAGTAAGTAAAGGTAAGAGGGTGAGTAAGCAAAAAAAATGTTTGATTTTCATTAAGGGTAAAATTTGGAGCACAAATATATAATTTAATGTCAATAGAAGTTTGTAATTCAAATCAATCCTATATTTTTGCGGCACTAAAAAAAATGAAATGAATTTACACGAATATCAAGGTAAGGAATTATTAAATAGCTTTGGCGTAAGAATCCAAAGAGGAATTGTTGCTACTACACCAGAAGAAGCTGTAGCTGCTGCTGAAAAGTTAACTGCTGATACTGGTACTAGTTGGTATGTAGTAAAAGCACAAGTTCATGCAGGAGGGAGAGGAAAAGGTGGTGGTGTAAAATTGGCTAAATCATTAGAGGAAGTAAAGTCAATTTCAAATGATATTTTAGGAATGCATTTAGTTACTCCTCAAACTTCAGCTGAAGGAAAATTGGTGCACCAAGTACTTATATGTGAGGATGTATACTATCCAGGAGAAAGTGAAACTTCAGAGTTTTATATGTCAGTTTTATTAAATAGAGCCACTGGTAGAAACATGATTATGTACTCTACTGAAGGAGGAATGGATATTGAAACAGTTGCTGAGGAAACGCCACATTTAATCTTTCATGAAGAGGTTGATCCTAAAGTAGGTTTAACAGGATTTCAATGCAGAAAAGTTGCTTTTAACTTAGGACTTTCTGGTGCTGCATTCAAGGACATGACTAAATTTGTACATGCACTATATACTGCTTATGATAAAACAGACTCTTCTTTGTTTGAGATTAACCCTGTACTTAAAACTTCAGATGATAAAATAATGGCAGTTGATGCTAAAGTGACCCTAGATGCTAATGCATTATTCCGTCATAAAGATTTTATTGCTTTAAGAGATACTAGAGAGGAGGATGCTACTGAAGTAGAAGCAGGAGAGTTTGGACTTAATTTTGTTAAGTTAGATGGTAATGTTGGTTGCATGGTGAATGGTGCTGGTTTGGCTATGGCAACAATGGATATTATTAAAATGGCAGGTGGTAATCCTGCTAATTTCCTTGATGTTGGTGGTACTGCTGATGCAAAAAGAGTTGAGCAAGCATTTAGAATCATTTTAAAGGATGAAAATGTAAAAGCATTATTAGTAAATATATTTGGAGGTATTGTAAGATGTGATAGGGTAGCTCAAGGAATTGTTGATGCTTACAAAAATATAGGTGATATCAATATCCCTTTGATTGTAAGGTTAGAGGGAACAAATGCTGCTGAAGCTAAAAAATTAATTGATGAAAGTGGATTAAAAGTAGAATCAGTTATTTTGTTACAAGAAGCAGCTGATAAGGTTGCTGAGGTGTTGGCTTAGATTATTGTTTAGATATAATAGAAAAGCCGAGCATTTGCTCGGCTTTTCTTTTATTTATTTCTACTATATAATAAATAACTACCTACTATACCAATCAGTACAAGGCATGTTGAAATTATTTCAGCTTGAGTGATTCCTCCTAAAATATCATATTCTGTGTTAATTCTAATTTTTTCAATAAAAAAGCGTTCTACACCATTCATTGCAAGATAAATACAAAACAATATCCCTGGAATATGGATTCGTTTACGAATAGCCCATAAAAAACTAAAGAAAAGTAAACACATCACTACTTCATAAAAAGCAGTAGGCCAAACAGGATTGGCAAGTTCCATACAAAAATTTCCAACACAACCTTCAATAGGAATTCCTGCATTTATTACATTATTCGGGAAAGTATAACTCCACATCCAATCAGGAAAATAAGCCATCCATTCAGGTTTAGGGGCTAAGTTGTCTATTCCCCAATCACCATCCCCTGACATTTGACAACCAATACGCCCAATACCATAAGCAAGCATTAGGGCAGGAGCAGCAGCATCAATTAGGTGTAGCGTATTGATTTTATACTTTTTTGCATACCAGATTACTGATACCGCTCCAGCAATTAATCCTCCATAAAAGGTAAGTCCGCTAAAAGATATTAGTTGCCCAATTGGATCAGCCAAAAATTCCCCCATATTTTCCAAATTATGGAAAATCTTAGCTCCAATAATTCCTGATACAGCAGCTATCATTGTCATATTTCCAACTAATTGAAACGGGTGAACCGTTTTTTCAATTTCTTTTGGTGTAGCTAATTTTGTTTTTTGATTATCACTCCATTTTAAATAAACAGATATAGCCGCTATAAGAATTCCTCCCATAAAGTTTCCTCTTGTTGAAAGGATAAAATCCTGAGGATTTTCTACCAAACCAGCATAATGGAAAATAGCTTCAATAAATTTAAAACCTATAAAAAAACCTGTGATAAGGCTACTTGCTATATCGGTAATACTTAATGGTTTTCCTATAATTTCCTTAACTGTAGTAGCAGTAAGGTGTCCTTCTTTTTCTTTTCGTTTTAATTCTTTAGTGATTACATAGGATGCTGCTAAAAAAGCAATAGCAACCCAAAACCCAAAAGTTTGAATGGGAAGAGGAATATTTATTCCAAATAAATCAAACAGTAAGTGGCTAATAGTAGGGTACATAGTTTATTTTCTTTTTATTTACAGAAGTTCAGCTTTCATTATTCCGTCATCATCAATTTCTAGTAGTTTAACTTGTTGTTTTGTTCTGCAATAATCAGCACCAAAAGGAATTTTAATTTTGATATAATTATCAGTAAAACCTAGTAAAAAACCATCTTTATCTTCTTGTTCAAAAAGGGCAGTATGTTCTGTGTTAAGATACTTTTCATAAAATGCTCTTTGCAATTTATTTGATAAAATTCTTAACTGCTTGCTTCTGTTTGCTCTATCCGATTTTGAAACAATTCCATCCATATCAATGGCTGGTGTATTTTCTCTTTCAGAATAAGTAAATACATGCAAGTAGGAGAGTGGTAAATCTTTAATAAAGTTTAGTGTTTTATTAAATTCTTCTTGAGTTTCTCCTGGAAATCCAATAATAACATCTGCACCAATACAAACATCATTTACCTCACTAACAATTTTTTCAATCTTATTTCTGTATAATTTTGTTTGGTAGCGTCTTTTCATTCTCCCAAGAATTACATCAGAACCTGATTGCATAGGGATGTGAAAGTGAGGCATAAATTTATTAGAACTTTTCACTAAATCTATTACATCATCACTAATTAAATTTGGCTCAATAGATGAAATTCTATAACGCTCAATTCCTTCAACTTTATCTAATTCTTTTACAAGATCAGCAAAGTTTCTATTATCATTCTTATCTTTAAACTCCCCAATATTTACTCCAGTAATTACTATTTCTTTTATTCCTTTATCTGCAATGTCATTTGCATTTGCAATGATGTTTTCTATGCTGTCACATCTGCTTTTCCCTCTAGCTAAAGGAATGGTGCAGTAAGTACAAGGATAATCACATCCATCTTGTATTTTCATAAATGAACGCGTGCGATCAGTAAGAGAATAGGATGAAAAATAATCTAAGTCATTTATTTCACAGCCGTGTACCTTAGTAGTTTCAACTGTATTTAAATCAGTAAGTAGTTTTGGTAAATTGAATTTTTCATTGGCTCCAAGCACCATATCTACTCCTTCAATATCACTTATTTCTTTTGGTTTTAGCTGTGCAAAACAGCCTGTAACTACAATAAATGCTTCAGGGGAAGTCCTTTTTGCTTTTCTTATTATTCTTCTGCACTCTCTATTAGCATTTTCGGTAACAGAACAAGTATTAATCACATATAAATCAGCTTTTTTTTCAAATTCTGTTTTACTAAAACCAATTTCAGCTAACTGTCTACCAATGGTAGAAGTCTCTGAAAAATTGAGTTTACAACCCAATGTATAAAAGGCAACTTTTTTATTAACAAACATAGTGCAAAAGTAGAAAATCAAAAAGGTTTACGCCTTTTGTAACTTAATATTTTTGCGGCCGTTTTATCAAGTAGGCTTACAGTAAAAATTAATACCCAAAACCATGACATTACTTCTACTAAGTTACTTATCAAAAAATAGATTAAGCTTACTAAAAAGTAAGCTAGTACACCTTTTCCTAATCCTTGTAGCTATGTTAATTTCCAGTAGTGCAAGCCCACAAGTAAGTGCTGATTTTACGACACTCTCAGCTAATACTGGATGCGGTTCATTAGTAGTTGAGTTTCAAGATTTATCAACAGGTAGCCCAGATACATGGCTATGGGATTTTGGAAATGGTAATACTTCAACTTTAGAAAATCCCACTACTATTTTTAGTAATCCTGGAATTTATGATATTACTTTAACTGTATCTAATGCTGTATCTAATGATACAGAAGTTTCAATTGGATTAATAAAAGTATATGAAAGGCCGGTTTCAGGGTTAGCGACAATTTCACCTGCAAATGGGTGTATGCCTCTAGTTGTTGATTTTGTAGATATATCTATTACAATTAATACCATTACTAATTGGCAATGGGACTTTGGTGATGGTGGAGCAAGTAATTTTAAAAATCCTAATTATGAATATAATTCTGATGGTGAATTTTCAGTTTCTCTTATTGTAACTGATATTAATGGCTGCCAAAGTTTGTCAACAAAAGTAAATTTTATTGAGGTGTATAAAGTGCCAACAGCTGATTTTATAGCTGACATTATTTTTTCTTGTAATCCGAATGAATTAGTAACCTTTACTAATAATACATTAGGTGCTGCAACTTATGCTTGGGACTTTGGTGATGGAAATACTTCAGTGATAGATAATCCTATACACAATTATACTTTTGGAGTTTATTCTGTTATGCTAATAGCAAAGCAAGGAAGTTGTACTAATACTCTAGTTCTTAATAATCATATTGAAGTAGGAGCAGTACTTAATTCTGATTTTACAGTTGATGTAAATAGTGGTTGTGAGAATTTACTTGTTAATTTTACAGATATTACTGCCAATTCTCCTGATAGTTGGTTATGGGACTTTGGTGACGGTACAACTTCTAACTTGCAGAGCCCTTCCCATATATATTTAAATGAAGGTAGTTATGATGTAACCTTAACAACAAGTATAGGTGGTCAGTGCTTAAATAGTTATACTTCTTTTGGAATTATTGAGGTATTTGCTAATCCTTATATTCAGCTAAATGCCGATACCACTTATGCTTGTACTATTCCTTTTGCTGTACAATTTACTGATGAAACAGAAAATGCTGTTAGTTGGGATTGGGATTTTGGAAATACTATAAACTCAAATTTAGAAAATCCAGCTGTATTATATGCAAATTATGGAAGTTATGATGTAAATCTTACTGTAACAAATATTAAAGGGTGTACTCAAACTAAAGATTTCAGTAGTTTTATTGAAATTGAAAAAATCAGTGTTAATATTAATACTACTAATATAAGTGGCTGCATTCCTTTTGACGCCAATTTAATGGATAGCACTAGTTCAATTCGTCCATTGGTAGATTGGAGTTGGAGTTTTGGAGACGGAAATTTTTCTAATGTTCAAAATCCTGTGAATCAATATGTAACAGCAGGATCATTTGATGTAAATTTACTTGTTGTAAATGATTATGGCTGTGTAGCTGATTCAAATTTTATTAATTTTATTAAGGTTAATAAATCCCCACAAGCTGAGTTTGAAGCAGCACCAATTATTAGTTGTGCAGGACAAAATATTGATTTTTTTGATATTTCTACTTCAACTGCTTCAATTACAAATTGGTTATGGGATTTTGGTGATGGTAGTATTTCAAATTTACAATACCCAATGCACCAATATCAATTAACAGGTACTTATGATGTGACTCTTATTGCTGGGGTTGATAATTGTATTGACACTTTCAGTATTTCAAATTATATTGAGATTATTGAACCAACTGCTATATTTACTGAAAAGTATAATTGTGATAATCCCTTAACTGTTAAATTTGAAAACTTTTCTATTGGTGCTGATAATATATTTTGGGATTTCGGTGATGGTACTTTTTCAAATCAAATCAGCCCAGTCCACACTTACCAAGTTAAAGGGAATTATGATGTTACTTTAACTGTTGAAAATATTATTACAGGTTGTACACATGAATTTATAAAATCAGTTAAATTGACTATTCCAAAAGCTGATTTTGACTATCTCGTTAATCCAACAAATTTTCTTAAAGACTCAGTAGGCTGTATTCCACATGATGTTTATTTAACAAATCTTTCTCAAGATTGGTTATGGTATAAGGTAATCTGGTCAGATGGTTATGTTGGTTATAGTAGAATTGATCATGTTTTTACAAATCCAGGAGTATTTGATGTAACAATGATTGTTACTGATATACATGGTTGTAAAGACACTATGACACGTACTAACATGTATCGTATTGCTGATGTAACTGCTGACTTTGAAATTACAAATGTATTAGGTTGTGACTCTATGTTGGTTGATTTTGAAGATCTCTCTATTCCAGCATCTACAGTGGTTTGGGATTTTGGTGATGCTAGTGCTAATAGTTCTTTAAACTTCCCTCAACACATCTATTATGCTGAAGGTTTTTATGATGTAACACTTTATGCCGAATCAACTGATGGTTGTAAGGATACATTAGAACGCATAGAATATATTCAATTTCAATACCCAGTGGCTGATTTCAGCTCAAATATTCAAGGAATTTGCCCTGATGATGTAGTACAGTTTAATAATTTTTCTGAAGGAATAGGAATAAGTAGTCTTTGGAATTTTGGAGATGGAACACAAAGCGTACAGGAAAACCCTTTGCATTCATTTGCATTAAATGGTATGTATGACATTTCTATATTAATTACAGATTCATTTGGTTGTTCTAATAATATGATTTTACCTCAACATATTGAAGTATTAGAGCCAACTGCAGATTTTATTACTACTGGTGTAAGTTCCAATTGCCCTCCATTAATTTCTAACTTTACTAATCTTTCAACTGCTGATGTTATAGATTGGGAGTGGATATTTAGTGATGGGGGAAACTCCTTAATTGCTAATCCGTCTCATTTGTTTACTACTTCAGGAAACTTTGATGTTTCATTAGTTGTAACTAATCAATATGGCTGTAAAGATACTTTAGTACAAAATGGATTAATTGATATTGCAGGGCCTATGGGTAGTTTTAGTATTTCAGATACTTTAGTTTGTAAAAATGAGAGTATTCAGTTTGTTCCTTTAGTGAGTAATACTGATTTTTATTTATGGGATTTTGGAAATGGAATTTTATCTACAGATAGTTTTCCTACTCTAGTTTACATGGTTGATGGGGTATTTCTTCCAAGCTTAATTGTTGAAAACTCTTCAGGATGTCAGTTTACTATTAATAATTCAGATACTATTAGGGTCAAATCAGTTAGTATTGATGCTGGTTTAGATATTGAAATCTGTAAAGGAGAACAAGTTCAGTTAGATGCATTAGGAGATGCTACACAATTCTCTTGGACTCCAGCACTTGCTTTGAGTAATCCTAACATTAGTAATCCTATTGCAAATCCGATAACTGATATTATGTATCATATTCATCATTCTGATGGAATGTGTGATGCAATTGATTCATTACTTGTATTAGTTCATAATGAAGTACCATCACCAACTTTCACTACTATAAACCATTGTGATGGGGATACAATTCAGTTTAGTACAAACTCAGGATTAGCAACACCTAACATTGCTTGGGAGTGGAGTTTTGGGTCAAGTGCTCAAAACCCATCACAACAGCTTACTTTAGGAACAAACTTAATAGAGTTAATTGCAGTAAATTTAGATAATAATTGTAGTGATACACTTATACAGCAAGTTGAAATATATCCTTTGCCTACTGCTAATTTTGCTAGCACAGAAGTTTGTTTAGGAGAGTTAACTAATTTTTCAAATATCTCAGGAGGAAATGTAATAAATTGGGAATACAATATGGATGATGGAATTGGAAATTCATCTTTAGAAAATCCTGATTATATCTATCTAAATGCAGGAACATTTTACCCTAGCTTAATAGTAACTTCTGATTTTGGTTGTACTGATAAATATACTTCAAAAGTAGAAGTAAACGAGTTGCCTATTGCTGATTTTTCAGTTGAAAATAGCTGTGTAGGAGAAGAAAATGTATTTACTGACGCATCAACAATTTCAAATGGAATGATTAGTAGTTGGGAATATGTTTTTGGAGATGGAACTGCAAATGGTACATCTTCAACTGAACAACACGAATATGCATTTCCAGGAACTTATAATGTAACTTTAAATATTATTTCAGATAAACGCTGTGAAAGCAATATCATTAAAGAAACTAAGGTTTATGATGCTCCTATAGCAGACTTTTCATCTGAGCAGTACTGTTTAGGAACACCTACTTACTTTACTGATTTTTCTACCTTAAATACTGGAAATATTGTTAAATGGGAATGGGATTTTGGTGATAATACAGGAGTCGCAAATTTTGAACATCCAACTTATATGTTTAATAATCCAGGAAATTATAAAGTAAACCTTTTTGCTACAACTGATTTTGGTTGTACTTCAAGATTAGAAAAAAATATTACTATTTTTTCCTTACCAATTGCTAATTTTACTACTAATGCAACCGCTTGTTTAGGTGATGAAATTATCTTTTCTGATTTATCAATTAGTGCAACTACAGCTCTTCAATCTTGGGAGTGGAATTTAGGGGATGGTACTATTATGGATATTCAAAACCCATCTCATCAATATGATTATGCACAAACTTTTGATGTTAGTTTATCAGTAGTTTCTGTTGATGGCTGTAAGCATGATACTACTATTTTAAATGCAGTTGAAGTATTTAGTAATCCTGTTGCTGATTTTAGTGCAAGTACTCTTTCTGCAACTGAGCTTTCTTCTGAAATAGAATTTTATAATAGTTCATCAGGAGCAACTTTTTACACATGGAATTTTGATAATGGCACTATTTCAAATGATGAAAATCCAATTTTTGATTTTGAAGATGTAGGAAGTTATGATCTAAGTCTTCAAGTAGTTTCAGAAAATGGTTGTGTAGATGAAATGATAAAAAATATAAATATTTACCCTGAGTATGCATTATATGCTCCTAATGCTTTTACTCCTAATGGTGATGGAAATAATGATGTTTTTCTTGCAGAAGGGAATGGTGTCATAAGTTTTGAAATGCAAGTGTTTGACAGGTGGGGAGGTTTAGTTTTTGAATCTTCTGATATTGAGTATGGTTGGGATGGTATGGATACAAGTTCAAATAAAGCAAGTACAGGTACATATATGTATCATATTGCACTTTACGATTACAATGGAAAACTTTGGATTTATAATGGTGAACTAAACCTAATGAGGTAATTTTAAATACTTAAATTAGCCGACTTAAAACTAAATTATGAAGTGGAAAGTCGGCTTTTTTATTATTATTCTATTTTCTGCCTGTAGACAGCAGTATAATAATGATGAATTTACTATATTTAAATATAATGAGTCAGCAACAATAGCTACTCTAGATCCTACTTTTGCTAAGGACCAAGCTACAATTTGGGCAACTAATCAACTATTTAACGGTTTAGTGCAGTTAGATAGTAAGTTGAATGTTAAGCCTTCTATTGCTAAAAGTTGGCAAATCTCTGATGATGCTTTAGCGTATACTTTTTTTCTGAGAAATGATGTAGTTTTTCATGATGATGAATTATTTGAAAACGGAAAAGGAAGAAAGGTAATTGCACAAGATTTTGAATACTCATTCAACCGATTATTAAATAAAAATTTAGCAGCTCCTGGAGCTTGGGTTTTGTCAAATGTGAAAAGCTTTAAGGCTATAAACGATTCAGTTTTTAGCATAAAACTAATAACTCCTTTTCCTGCATTTTTATCTTTGTTGAGCATGCAATACTGTTCTGTTGTTCCAAAGGAAATTGTAGAAAAAAGAGATTTTAACAGAGAGCCAATTGGTAC
Source organism: Flavobacteriales bacterium (assembly GCA_018664745.1). GTDB lineage: Bacteria > Bacteroidota > Bacteroidia > Flavobacteriales > BACL11 > UWMA-0277. The sequence continues at coordinate 20,898 of JABJNS010000047.1, forward strand.
AGGTCCTTTTCAATTTCAATTATGGGAAGATGGTGTAAAACTAGTGCTTAGAAAAAATGCTAACTATTTTGAGAATGAGGAAGGGGAACAGTTACCTTATTTGGATGCAGTAGCCATTACTTTTATAAAGGATAAACAATCTGCTTTTTTACAATTTATACAAGGGAAGTTGGATTTTATCTCAGGAATTGATGCGAGTTATAAAGATGAAATTTTAACCAATACTGGAGAGTTACAAGAAAAATACAAAGCAATAGTAGCTTTACAATCACAGCCTTATTTGAATACAGAATACCTTGGGTTTTTAATGGATAACCCTTTGCCATTGGAAGTCAGACAAGCTATCAATTATGGTTTTGATAGAGTTAAGATGCTTAAATATCTCAGAAATAATATCGGCACACCAGCAGTAAATGGATTTGTTCCTAAGGGACTTCCTTCTTTTTCTGAAGAGCTAATGGGCTATAACTATAATCTTGAGAAAGCAATAGAGCTTATTGCTATTAGCGATTTTGATATTCAGCAAGAAATTATTCTTTCTACTACTTCTTCATATTTAGATTTGTGCGAGTATATTCAAAATCAATTGCAAGAAATTGGCTTGAATGTAAGGGTAGAAGTAAATCCTCCTTCAACTCATAGGCAGTTGGTGGCAACTTCAAAACTCAACTTTTTTAGAGGAAGCTGGATTGCCGATTATCCTGATGCAGAGAATTACCTATCTCTTTTTTACAGTAAGAATTTTTGCCCAAACGGACCCAACTACACGCATTTTAAGAATAAGGAATTTGATGCTTTATATGAAAATGCACTTTCAGAAATTAATGTTGAAACTAGACAGGCCTATTATCAAAAAATGGACAAACTGATTATTGAAAGTGCTGTTGTGGTGCCTTTGTACTATGATAGAGTATTGCGTTTTACGAATAAAAGCATTACGGGATTTGAAAGTAATGCTATGAATTTACTTGATTTAAAAAGAGTGAGGAAGTAAACTCTAGATATTAATACAATTACTATTTTTGCTGAAATTCAATTTACACCATGAACATATCATACAACTGGCTTAAAAATTATTTAGATCTTAATCTTCCTGCTCAGGAAATCTCTCAACTATTAACCGATACAGGATTAGAGGTAGAGGGAATAACAGAAGTGGAAAGCGTAAAAGGAGGTTTGAAAGGTGTTGTAATTGGAGAGGTAATGTCAAAAGTTCAACATCCTAATGCTGACAGATTATCAGTTACAACTGTTAATGTTGGAGAAGGTGAGACAATACAAATTGTTTGTGGAGCGCCTAATGTTGCAGTTGGTCAAAAAGTGCCAGTAGCTACTGTAGGTACTCTACTTTATGATGGTGATGAATCTTTCAAAATAAAGAAAGGAAAGATAAGAGGAGAAGCATCTTTGGGTATGATTTGTGCAGAAGATGAATTAGGACTTGGAAAAGGACATGATGGAATTATGGTTTTGGAAGAAAATGCTATTGTTGGTACTCCAGCAGTTGAGTATTTTAAGTTAGAATCTGATATAGTATTTGAGATTGGCTTAACACCAAATCGTTCGGATGCTATGGGACACATTGGTGTGGCTCGTGATTTAATGACTGTTTTAAATCATAAAGGAAATAAGTTGCAAATGTGTAAGCCTTCAACTAAGGATTTTAAGGTTGATAATACGAATGGAACTATTGCTGTTGAAGTGGCAGATGCTGATTTATGCCCTAGATATTCTGGAGTAAGCATTAGCGGAATTAAGGTTGATAATTCTCCTGAGTGGTTACAAAACAAGCTAAAAGCAATTGGGATAACGCCAACTAATAATGTGGTGGATATTACCAATTATGTATTGCATGAAATAGGACAACCTTTACATCCTTTTGATGCTGATAAAATTGAAGGAAATAAGGTAGTGGTAGCTACCGTAAATGATAAAACAAAGTTCACTACTTTGGACGAGCAAGAAAGAGAACTTTCTGCTGCTGATTTAATGATTTCAGATGCTAAAAAACCAATGTGTATTGCAGGTGTTTTTGGAGGTTTGGAATCAGGAGTATCTGAAAAAACAACTAGCATATTTTTAGAATCGGCTTATTTTAACCCAGTAAGTGTGCGTAAAACAGCAAAACGACACAATTTAAGCACTGATGCTTCTTTTCGTTTTGAAAGAGGGTGTGACCCAAATAGTACAGTTTATGCTTTGAAAAGAGCAGCTTTATTAATTCAAGAAATTTGTGGAGGAACAATTTCTTCAGAAGTAATTGATATTTATCCAAATAAAATTGAGCACTTTTCGGTAGAATTGACTTATGCTAAGATGGATAATTTAATAGGAGAAAAAATAGATAGGGAAGTGGTGAAAGCTATCCTTATAGATTTAGAGATTGAGATTTCAAAAGAAAACCCTGATGGATTGAGTTTGTTAGTGCCTCCTTTCCGTGCTGATGTGCAGAGAGAGGTGGATGTGATTGAGGAGATATTAAGAATTTACGGATTCAATACAGTTGCTATTCCAGCAAAATTAAATACTACAATTTCACATGCTGATGGCGTAAATCCTGAAGATGTTAGAAATATAATTTCTGATTTACTATCTAGTACAGGTTTTAATGAAGCCATGAATAATTCCTTGACTAAAGGAAAATATACTGCTTTAATTCCTGAATTGGATATGGAACAAAATGTAGAAATACTAAATCCTTTGTCGCAGGATTTGAATGTAATGCGTCAGTCGCTTTTGTTTAGTGGTTTGGAAAATATTGCTTACAATCAGAATAGAAGAAATGCTGATATTAAGTTTTATGAATTTGGAAAAACCTATCATAAAACAGAAGAAGGAAATGAAGAAGATCAGCATTTACAAATTTTAGTTAGTGGTAGAAAAGTTTCTGAAAATTGGGATACAAATGCTGGTATTGCCGATTTCTACTTTATAAAAGAAAAAGTAGAGCATATCCTAAGTAGGTTAGGGGTGAAGAAAATAAAATCAGAAGCAATTAATACACATGGTTTTTCTGATGGACTTATGTATAAGTTCAAAAAGAAAAGAATGGTTTGTTTTGGAAAATTAAACACTAAGTTATGCAAATCATTTGGCGTAAAATCAACTGTTTATGCTGCTGATTTTAACTGGGACTTAATCTTAGAACTAGCTAGATATGCTAAAATAAAATACCAAGAAGTTTCTAAGTTTCCATCTGTAAGAAGGGATTTATCATTATTAATTGACAAATCAGTTTCCTTTGCTGAACTAAAGAAAATTGCTACTGCAACTGACAATAAAATACTGAAATCAGTAAATTTATTTGATGTGTATGAGGGTGATAAATTACCTAATGGTAAAAAATCTTATGCATTATCCTTTATTATGGCAGATGAAACAAAAACTTTAACCGATAAATATGTGGATAAGGTAATGGATAAACTAATGAAATCTTTTACTGATAAAGCAGGAGCAGAGATTAGGTAATTACTGTTGTTCAGCAAAATCTTTAAACTGATCAGACCATTTCTGTCCTTGTTTTTTGAACATATTGGGGAAAAGATGCATCATAACTTTGGCAGGCCAAAAATTAACTTGAAAATAATCTATCTCTGCAGTCCAAAGGGTAGTGTTTTCATCAATAGCTGTAAACTTGGAATGCATGGTATTGTGCATGTGTTTGTGCTCTATCAATACTTTGTGTTCATGGGGTAAATTAGTCAACTGAATAGTTTCGGTTAGCTCCATAATATCTTTATTGAAATCTAATTTTATAAGAGAAATTGCTCCAACTTCTCCGTCATTACCGCTTAATAATTCCTTGCTGATAAAACCATCTTGCCAATGTTTGTAGTTGTTTTTATCTTTCCATAGAGCAACTGTCTTTGCTAAGGGTTGATTGATGCGAATACTTGCAGTAAATTTCATAGGTTTATGTTTTGAACTTCCTAAATAAGATAAAAATAGGAGGGTTACAATTAGGATTGAGAGTAGGAGTTTTTTTATCATTTCACAAAACTAAGCAAAATTATTTTAACATTTATCGGCACACTTTGCACCATCAATGGCTGCACTTATAATTCCTCCTGCATATCCTGCACCTTCTCCACATGGGTACAGCCCTTTTATTTGTGGGTGTTCTAGTGTTTTTCTATCTCTAGGAATACGAACAGGAGAGGAGGTTCTGCTTTCAGGAGCGTGTACTACTGCTTCATTGGTAAAGTAGCCTTTCATATGTTCTCCCATTTGCCTGAGTCCTTCTTGTATGTTTTCTCCAACAAAATCAGGTAATATAGTATTAATTACTGCTGAAGTTGTGCCAGGAATATAAGAGGTTTTTGGGATGTCAGTCGATAAAATATTATTGGTATAATCCACTAACCTTTGTGCAGGTACTTTTTGAGTTTCACCCCCTAGTTTCCAAGCATTTTGTTCTATTTCCTTTTGGAATTGCATTCCTGCTAAAGGTCCGTATTTTTCATATTTAGCAAAATCCTCTAGTTTCAGTTCCATTACTATCCCAGAATTGGATGTTGGGTAATCCCTCTTGGAAGGCGACCAACCATTGGTTACTACTTCTCCTGGACTTGTGGCACAAGGAGCTATAATTCCCCCAGGACACATGCAAAAAGAATAAATTCCTCTACCTTTCACCTGCTTAACAATAGAATAGGGTGCAGGAGGTAAAAATTCTCCTCTTGCTTCACATTTGTATTGTATTTGGTCAATCAACTCTTGAGTATGCTCCACTCTTACACCAAGTGCAAAAGCTTTTGCCTCAATAGCGATTTCTTTTTTATGTAGTAATTCAAATATATCACGAGCTGAATGTCCTGTAGCTAAGATGATTTTACTGGCTTCAATACGATTCCCGTTTTGTAATTCTACTCCTTTTACTGCATTATTTTTGATAAGGATATCGGTTACTCTGCTATCAAAAATTACCTCACCACCATACTGAACAATCGTTTCACGAATGGCTTGTATAATTTTGGGTAATTTATTTGTACCTATATGAGGATGAGCATTTACCCTAATTTCAGGAGTAGCACCATGTTGTACTAATATATCTAGAATTTTATTTACATCTCCTCTTTTTTTGGAGCGAGTATATAATTTTCCATCTGAATAAGTTCCCGCACCACCTTCTCCAAAACAATAATTGGAATCCTCATTTACTATATGATTTTTAGTGAGATTAGCTAAATCTCTTCTTCTAGCTCTAACATCCTTTCCTCTTTCTAAAATAATAGGTTTTAGACCCTTTTCTATTAGCTTTAATGCGGCAAAAAGTCCTGCTGGTCCTGCACCAATAATAATGACTTCATCTTTAGCAGTTACATCCTTGTATTCAGGAATATCCTCTTCTTTTTTAATAAATTTCTCTTTAATGTAAACATCAATCCTAAGGTTAATTTTAGTTACTCTTTGCCTTGCGTCAATTGATCGTTTTAAAATCTCAATATGCTGGATGTCTTTTTCAGAAATATTTAATTCTTGGGCTATTGTACTTTTAAGTAGGTTTTTTGTTGCTGCTACTTCAGGAAGTACTTGTAGTTGTAGGGTATTTATCACGGCTCAAAAATACAGATTGCTATTGAATAAAAAGGTATTTATAAATAGTTATATTTGCTTTATGATTAAGCGTTATCTATTTCTTTTTATCTCTTTATATTCAATAAAAATGCTGGCTCAAGACAAAGTGCTCATTGCTCCTTTTACGATTGTTAATGGAGATACTTTTTTTATAGCTGATATTCCTGAGGTAGAAGTATTAGCATTTAAAGATAAAAACGAGCGTACAAAATATTATATGCTTAAAAGGCGAGTACTTAAAGTATATCCTTATGCTTTGTCAGCAAAAGAAAAATTGATGAGTATACAGAACGGACTAGACTCCATTCCTAAAAGAAGACATAAGAAACGATACACAAATGAAGTAGCGAAATGGGTAAAGGAAGAGTATGCTGATAGATTGAAAAACTTAACAATGACTGAGGGAAAGATATTAGTAAAACTAATTTATCGTGAAACAAATACAACCTCTTATGAAATTCTAAAGTCGTACAGGGGAAGGTTTAATGCTTTTTTTTGGCAAACCATGGCAAAGTTTTGGGATAACAACTTAAAAACAGAATACAATCCTGTAAATATTAGAGAGGATATGCTAATTGAGCATATCATAATACAAGCAAAACTAGAAGGAAAATTGGAATAAAAAAAACGGGCGTTAAGCCCGTTTTATTATTTTAATAAAAATGATATTATTTTGTAAATCGCTTTACAATTCTATCATCTTCAAACAGTATCGCAATAGAATAAATTCCGCTTTCAAGCTGCTCTACATTAATTGTATTAGTAGGATTGTTTTCTGAAATAACAATTCTACCTAAAGCATCATAGATTTCTATTTTATCTATCTTTTTATTAGAGCTAATATTAAGGGCGTTCTTTACAGGATTAGGATATAATTTTAAATTTTTAAGCTCAGTACTTTCTATTGAAGTTGCATTGCAATTAGATTGACAACCTGCAAGTGAGGTGTATAAGCCAGAGCCTGTTCCTGGATCAACACATCCTAAGGTTGCATCACAATCCCATGTTGGCGTAACAGGGCAGGCATTTTGGCAGTCCTGCAATGACCAATAATTACCACTCTCATCTCCTGGGTCTTGACAATTTCCTGGCGATACACAATCCCATGTAGGTTGTGGTGTGCAATCTGCCATGCAATCATTGTATGTTATATAGTTTCCGCTACCATCACCAGGGTCATAGCAATTGCCCGGCCAATTACATTCAAAGGAAACTGGTGGGGTACAAGATGTTTGGCAAGCAGTAAGAGAAATATAAGTTCCATTTCCAGTTCCAGGATCAACACATGCATAATTTATACATTCATAAGTAATTGCCTGTTGAGTTCCTACATTTTCTAAATAGTAGTTTTTATCATCATCCGTACCTACGATAAGATCATTATCTCCATCTCCATCTAAATCCTTAAAATTAAGAATTCCTCCTCCTTGCCAATTTGAAAAAGATAATCCAAATGGATTTATAGTAGGTGGAGGAGTAAATTGAGGAGTTGTTGCTGTACCTGTATTTTCTACATACCCGAAATCAGTTGAGTTATAAGCTTCTTCAGTAAACATAATATCTAAATCTCTATCATTATCAATATCTTCAAGAGATAAATAAGAAAAAACTCCAGATGGGATCCCAAAAACATTTAATTGAGGTGTAGTGTAATTTGGTGCTGAGGCGGTACCTATATTTTCAATAAATAAGAAATTCATATTATAACTAGACATATCATAAGAAAATCCTAGAATATCTATATCCCCATCTCCATCAATATCTCCAAAAGTTGTAAACAGCATAGAAGCACTTGAAGTTAATCCAAATTGATTTGCAGTAGGAGTAGTAAATTGAGGAGTGCTTGCTGTTCCAATATTTTCATAATATATAAAATCTGAAATCAATGAATAAGTACTATAGTCAAAGTTTACAACATTTGATAGAATATCAAAATCACCATCATTGTCCATATCAATAAATTTATGAAACTGATGAATAGCACTTAGATTAGTTGGGTTATAATCTACAAGGCCAAAAGGATTGATAATTGGGTTTGCAAAATTTGGATTAGTAGCACTACCTATATTTTCTTGAAAATGAAAACCAAGGCTATATCCGCCACCACCATAATAACTATAGTTATAGGTGTATTCCCCTGAAAGATAATCAAGATCTCCATCATTATCAATATCTGCAAACTCTGGAGAATTAACTTCATTATCATTTCCATCTTGTAAATTAAATGGATCTTGAATTGGGTAAGCAAACCATTGAGCATTTGCAGTATTTGTAAACGAAACTCCAATTACAAGAGCAATAGTCCCAAGAATACGCTTCATTCTGTTAGCACTTATAATTCCGTTTAGTTGGCTTACTAAATACTTAATTTTAGCAGCTATCTTCCTTATTTCTGATTTTAAATCAGCATCCGTTTTTTGCAATAAAATAGTTAGTTGTTTAACTAAAGACTTTAATTGTCTTTGTTTGCGAGAGTGGTGGTTTACAGACATAATTGTAAATATTAGTTAGTAACCCTCCAAAATTAAGTAATAAAATTTATAATACTATGCTTAGCATAGTACATTTACTTTACTAGATAAAAACTAGTTATTTACCCTTTTTATCTTGTCTCCAAAAAGTAGTGTTTGGTATCATTAAACCCTTTTTGTGGTCATCTTTTAATGTATTTAGGATGTTTGGTCGTGTTTTATTAGCCAATATATGTATGTCATATATTTCGTCCAAAGAAGTAAGGTAAGTCAATTTTCCTGCGATACTTTTTGTTGGTAAATGAACGACTACTATTCCGGCTTCATTTGCTTTTTCAGCAAAGGGTAGTTTTCCAAAGGTGGAAGATCCTTTTCTGAGTTTGGAAAGTCCAATAAAAAGATAGTCTTTATGAAAACTCATTCCCCTTACAAAACCATCAATTTGGACAATTACTTCATAAGTACCATCTTCAGTATTAACTTTTACTAATTCTCCAGTTGCAGAAAGTAGCACATATAACTCATCATTAAAAATTCTTGGTGTGTGTGGCATAGCAAGCCCTTCAGCAATGATGGTATTATTTTCTACATCCATAATAATTCCACTTTCAGTTACTTTATCACGCCAACTTTGAGGGGTATTTCCATTATTAAAAGCAGTAGCATATTTTGGCTTTCCGTTTTGCATTGCCATTCCATTGAGGTGGCATCTGTCTTCAGAAGCAATTTTATCAATAAATGGGGGAGTCCAATAAGGAGTGAAATTATACTCATCATCAATTTTTACTATGGATGAAAAGAGGGTATTTACAGCATATAATTCTCCATTATTCCCAAAATTCAAATCATGGATATCAATTGCTCCTGTATGAAAAGTATTTCTGGGTAAGTAAAGCGCATCATATTTATTAGGTGCACTAGGGTAGAATTTTGCTAAATCTGTAGAGTTTCGAAATACAATAACTTCATCCTTACAGGCAATTGCAATTTTATCTTTTTTAGTGTCCTCAGCAATCCCCATTGCTTTTTCAAAATTTCTTGGCAGTTGTACTAAACTATTCTCATCTTTTGCAGAAATAAAAACCACTTTACCAGCTTGATATGTGGAGATTGCAATACTGCAATTCAATTGCTGAAGTAATTGTGGAATCTGAGGAGTAAATTTGCAGCTAAAAGGTGCTAATGCTTGTAGATTTTTATTTTCCTTATTCATAATACAATGATACAAAAAAACGGGCATTAAGCCCGTTTCATAATTTTAGTAAAAGGAAAAGTTACTATTTAGTAAATTGAGCAGCTACTTTTTTATTTCTTGGTCCATCAGCATAGTTATAAAAACCTTCTCCTGATTTAATCCCTAATTTACCAGCCATAACCATATTAACCAAAAGTGGGTTAGGAGCATATTTAGGATTACCGAAACCATCTTGCATAACCTCTAAAATAGAAAGACAAACATCTAAACCGATAAAATCAGCTAAGTGTAAAGGTCCCATTGGATGTGCCATACCTAACATCATTACGGTATCAATTTCTTCTACTCCTGCAACTCCTTGGAATAAGGTTTCGATCGATTCATTAATCATTGGCATTAATATTCTATTGGCTACAAAGCCAGGGTAATCGTTTACTTCAACAGGGGATTTTC
>JABJNS010000048.1 GCA_018664745.1 Flavobacteriales bacterium
CTGCTTTTTCAGCATTTGCTTTTTCAATATCTGCTTGTGCAGTTTCGAATACGCTTTTAGCATTAAATGCTTTTGCAGTAGCACCTTCTCTTAAGATAGTTACTGAATTCATTACATCATCTTGTGCAATTGCATTCACGACATCCATACCTTCTATTACATGTCCAAAAACTGAGTGTTTTCCATCTAGCCAAGGAGTTTCTTTATGGGTGATAAAGAATTGAGATCCATTAGTAGAAGGTCCTGAATTTGCCATAGATAAAACACCTCCTTTATCATGTTTTAATTCTGGGTGGAATTCATCTGCAAATTTGTATCCAGGGTCCCCCATTCCATTTCCATCAGGGCAACCACCTTGTATCATGAAGTCAGCAATTACTCTATGGAATTTCAATCCATCATAGTAAGGTGTTCCTTCCTCTTTTTTATTGTTTTTAATTGTCCCTTCAGCTAAGCCAACAAAGCTAGCTACTGTAAGTGGAGTTTTCTCATGTTCTAGTTTGATTAAGATATCTCCTTTTGTGGTGTTGATTTTTGCGTACATACCGTCTTCTAAGTTTGATTTATTATCGTTATTGTTAAATTGTGTGCTAGCTAAAAGTGCTAGTCCTAAAAGTATTGCTTTCATTGTTTAGTTTGATTTAGTTAGTTCAGTTTTATATTCTTTAATTATTTGTTCAGTTTTTGTAATTGTTTCACTTACTGATACTTCTGATATTCCACCTGAAGCATTCATATGCCCTCCTCCTTTAAAATATTTATTTGCTATTTCATTTACCTTAAAATCTCCTTTTGATCGTAATGATAGCTTTACCATTCCATCTTTTTCAGCAATAAATACTGCAAATTTTATCCCTTTTATTCCAAGTGCAAAGTTTACAAAGCCTTCTGTATCTCCTTTCTTGAATTCAAATCGTGTTAATTCTTCAGCAGTTAACGAAATTATTGCAGCATTATTCTCTGGATACAATCTTAATTTTTCATTTAAGCAATATCCCAGGAGTTTTATCCTGTTGGCTGAGGAATTATCATAGATTAAATCATGTATTTTAGTGTTTTCTGCTCCTGCAGCAATCAGCTTTGCTACTATATGATGTGTTTTTGCAGTAGTTGATGCATATTTAAAACTCCCTGTATCTGTCATGATACCAACATACAGGCATTCTGCTATCTCTTTATTAAGGTAAGAAGTCATTTCCATAGCATCCATTACCTCATATACCATTTGTGCTGTTGAGCAGGCAGTGGTATCTGAAAAGATAAGTTCAGCAATTTCTCTATCAGGATCTTGATGATGATCAATCATAACCTTGGTAGCCTTGCTCTTCTTTACTGCATCAGCAAAAGTGGCAATTCTACTTAAATGACTAAAATCTAAAAGAAAAATTAAATCAGCATTAGCAGTGATTGCATCCGCCTCCTCTTCATTCCCCTCATAAATAATAACATCCTCATTTCCAGGAAGCCAGTGTAGGAAATCAGCATACTCATTAGGAGTAATAACCTTAACGCTATGCCCTATTTGTTGTAGCAAATTACACAAACCTAAGGATGACCCCATAGCATCACCATCAGGACCTCTATGGGTTGTGATTACTATATTCTTAGGGCTACTAAGTAGGTTTTTTAACGCTTGAGCAGTTTCTTTCATAAGCACGCAAAAATAGTAAAAGAAATAAGAGTAGGTTTTGATTAAAATTCTAATTTTGCAGCCCTTAATAAAATAAACTAAGAAAAGATGTCAAACATTACATTTACAATGATTAAACCAGAAGCTGTTGCAGCTGGAAACACTGGAGCAATCTTAAACAAAATTGAAGGAGCAGGATTTAGAATTGTAGCTTTGAAAAAAGTACATTTATCTAAAGAAAAAGCGAGTGAATTCTATGCTGTACATAGTGAGCGTCCATTTTATGGAGAGTTGGTTGATTACATGTGTGAATTCCCTATTATTGCTGCTATTTTAGAAAAAGATAATGCAGTTGCTGATTTTAGAACCTTAATTGGAGCTACTAATCCTGCTGATGCTGCAAAAGGTACCATTAGAGCAGAATTTGCTGAGAGTTTAGCTAAAAATGCTATACATGGTTCTGATTCTAATGAGAATGCAAATATTGAAGCTGACTTCCACTTCTCAGTTGACGAAAGGTTTTAGCAGATAATTTGTGTAAAAATTTAATAATAGCCACTTGAAAGATTGGCTATTATTTTTTTATAATATTTCTTAAAC
>JABJNS010000049.1 GCA_018664745.1 Flavobacteriales bacterium
ACAAGTGATTTTGATGCAAAATCAGCAGGTGTATTTTTTGGATTAGGAAGAAGGTTTAGTTTATCAGCAAGATTCAATTTTTAAATAATTAAAATATCAATAAAATGAAAAAGAGAATATTATTAATGAGTACAGTACTAATAAGCATAGTAGCTTATTCACAGGCTATTCTACCAACTACATGTAGCTTTTCAACTGCCAATTTGCCAACTGGCTGGACAGAGTCGGGAACAAGTTTTTATACTGCATCTGGAAATACACCTCCAGCAATAAAATTTGATGGTACTGGAGATTATTTAATGATTAATATTAATAGTAACCCAGGAGATTTAACTTATTATCTTACTGGTAATGGTTTCTCAGGAGGAACTTTTACTGTTGAAGAGTCTGATTTAGGAACTACTTGGACAACTTTAAATATGCATACTTCACCTCCAAATGCAAGCTATACAATGTATACCGACGTACCACAATCAACAACAAGATTTATACGCTTTGTATATACAAACAAAGTATCTGGAAATATTGGTTTAGATGATGTAAGTGTTGATATAGGTGCTGCCTCTGCAGCTCAGGAAATAAATGTAAAACAGGGCGTATCCACCATTGTTTCTGGAGATACTTATGTTATTAATTCTCCAGTAGCAACATTAAATTCAACAATCCTAACTATAGAAAACCTTGGGACTTCAAATACATTAAATATTTCTTCTGCTACAGTTTCTGGAACAAATTCAGCTGATTTTTCAGTAGTATCTTTTCCTCCAAATATTTTAGCTGCTAGTTCTGACAATCTAGTATTGAATTTCACTCCAGCTAGTGCGGGAACAAGGATTGCAATTTTAACAATTTCTAGTAATGATGTAGACGAGCCTTCTTACATCATTAATCTATATGGAATTGGAGGTAATCTAGCTTCCGAGCCAATAGTCCAGGCAACAAATTTGATATTTCCAAATGTAAAAACATATAGTATAAATGCTTCTTTTACACCCGCTAGCTCAGTTGAGGGATATTTAATTTTAAGGAAGGAGGGATCAGCTATAACAGCTGCTCCTTTAGATGGAACTGTTTATCAAAGAGGGGATGTTATTGGTGATGCCCAAGTAGTATTCAGTAGCAATACAACATCTTTATCTCCCAATAATATTATAGCAGGAACAAATTATTATTTTGCTATTTACACCTATAATGGCCCAGATAATTTTAGAAATTACAATATCAATGCGCCTTTGACTGGTAACATTATTACACCGGGATCAATGATGCCAGTTTCCTATTATAGCAGTTTGAATACAGGATCACTCTCATTTATGGATGATCTTCATGCTTTAATTAATCCTCACCAACAACAGTATTATAGTTATTATGATGATTTAATGATTCCTTTATTTGAGGCTAGGGATACAACATTAGATAGAAGAGTAGTTACTTGTGTGTATAGTGGAGAAAATCTAATTTATACAGAACCATTTGATTTCACTGCTAACGGATACAGTCGCGAGCATACCTATTGTCATAGTTGGATGCCAACAAATCCTGCTCAGAACTTACCAGAATATAGTGATTATCATCATCTATTCCCCTCTAACTTAAATAATGCAAATATTTTAAGAAGTAATAATCCTTTAGGAGAAGTTGTGAATGAAACATCTTCTTTTTTAGGCTGTAAATCTGGAACTAATGCCAATGGGCAGACTGTTTTTGAACCAAGAGATGATCATAAAGGTGATGCAGCAAGAGCAATTATGTATCAAGCAATTTGTTATAATTCAATAAGCGGAAATAATTGGGCACTGCCAATTAGCCAAGATCAAATGATTTTAAAACAATGGCATTTTCAAGATCCTCCAAGTAATTGGGAAATTGCAAGAAATGATCTTATTGACTCTCTTCAAGGTAATAGAAATCCATTTGTTGATAGTATTGATTATGTTTGTTTTATTAATTTTTCAAATATGATATATGATGCATCAGCTTGCGTGCCATCATCAGTTGAAGAATTATTAAATAAAGGGTTTATCATTTATCCAAATCCAGCCAGTGCAAAATTAAATTTACATGTGGACGCAACAACAATCTCATCATATCAAATAATTGATTTTCTAGGGCGCGTGGTTTTAAGTTCAGATGTCAATAATCTTAAATTAGTAAAAGCAAATATTTCAAGCTTAAAGAGCGGTGCTTATCTAGTTGAAGTTCAAACTCCATTTGGTGCTGCCCAACGATCAATAGTTGTTGAGTAAATGATTAAACTCATTTTAATGAGTTAGATTTAGCCTATTAGGAATGAATAAAAAAGCCCACTAAAAAGTGGGCTTTTATTTTACATTTCGAATGTTTCCATGAACTTGGTTGTGTAATTTCCAGCTCGGAAATCTTTATCTTTCATTAATTTCTGATGAAAAGGAATGGTTGTTTTTACTCCTTCAATAATAAACTCATCTAATGCTCTTTCCATTTTAGCAATTGCTTCTTCTCTTGTTTGTGCAACTGTGATTACTTTAGCAATCATAGAATCATAAAATGGAGGAATCATATAGTTTGCATACACATGAGTATCAATTCTAATTCCATGTCCACCTGGTGCATGAAAATTAGTAATCATACCTGGGCAAGGTCTGAAATCATTTTCAGGATCTTCAGCATTAATTCTACATTCAATTGCATGCAATTGAGGGTCATAATTCTCTCCTGAAATTTTAATGCCTGCAGCTACTTTAATTTGCTCACGGATTAAATCATAATCAACAACTTCTTCCGTAATAGGATGTTCTACTTGAATACGAGTATTCATTTCCATAAAGAAGAATTTTCTGTGTTTATCTACAAGAAATTCTACTGTTCCTACTCCTTCATAATTTACAGCTTCAGCAGCTTTAATGGCAGCTTCTCCCATTTCAGCTCTTAATTCTTCAGTCATAAAAGGAGAAGGCGTTTCTTCAGCCAACTTCTGGTGTCTTCTTTGAATAGAACAATCTCTTTCCGAAAGGTGAGCTGCCTTGCCTGTATGGTCTCCAATAATTTGGATTTCAATATGCCTTGGGTCTTCAATGAATTTTTCCATATACATTCCATCATTCCCGAATGCAGCTTTTGATTCTTGTCTTGCACTGTTCCAAGCATCTTCTAAATTTTCTGGCTCCCAAACTAAACGCATTCCTTTACCACCACCACCGGCAGTTGCTTTTAGCATTACAGGATATCCAACTTCAACAGCTAATCTTTTACAAGCTTTAAAATCAGGAATAATTCCAACTGAACCAGGAATAGTAGGTACACCTGCTTTTTTCATTGTTTCTTTAGCAGAAGCTTTATCTCCCATTCCGTCAATCATTTCAGGTGAAGCACCAATAAATTTGATGTCATTCTCACTACAAATTTTTGAAAAATTAGAGTTTTCAGCTAAGAAACCATAACCTGGATGTATTGCATCAGCATTTGTAATTTCTGCAGCTGCAATAATATTTGGTATTTTTAGATATGACTCTGAACTTGCAGCAGGACCAATACAAACTGCCTCATCTGCAAAACGAACATGTAAACTATCTTTATCGGCAGTAGAATAAACTGCAACCGTTTTTACCCCCATTTCTTTACAAGTACGGATAATTCTAAGTGCAATTTCTCCTCTATTTGCTATTAGGATTTTCTTAAACATAATTATTTATTTTAAGGGTAAATTATGATGGATCAACCAAGAATAATGGTTGGTCAAATTCAATTGGAGACGCATCATCAACTAAAACTTTTACAATTTTCCCTGATACTTCAGATTCAATTTCATTGAATAATTTCATTGCCTCAATAATACAGATTGTATCTCCTTCTTTAATTGTATCTCCAACACTTACGAATGGAGGATTTTCAGGAGAAGCTGAACGATAGAATGTTCCAATCATTGAAGCTTTAACTGTTATATAGTTAGCATTTTCATCAGCTGCAGGTGCAGGTGTGCTTACTGCAGGAACTACAGGAGCAGCTACAACTTGAGCAGGAGCTTGTTGAATTATTGTTGTAATTTCATCTACTTCACCTCTCTTTTTCTTAGCAGGTGATTTGATAGAAATTTTAATGTTATCAATTTCTAAATCTACTTCTGTTGCTCCTGATTTTGCAACAAATTTTATCAATTCTTGAATGTCTTTTAAATCCATTTTTTTAATTTTATTTATAGTACAAAAGTAATTATTTCTTTGAGTCGTAAGCCCATTTTATAAAAATTGAGCCCCATGTAAATCCTCCACCAAATGCAGCAAGGATAATATTATCGCCTTTATTCAATTGATTTTCCCATTCCCACAAGCATAAAGGGATAGTTCCATTAGTAGTATTTCCATATTTTTCAATATTTAACATTACTTTTTCGTTTCCAACTCCCATTCTTCTTGCGGTAGCATCAATTATTCTCTTATTTGCTTGATGAGGTACTAACCAAGCAACATCATCAGCACTTAAGTTATTACGTTCCATAATTTCAGCAGAAACATCAGCCATAGACTTTACAGCTGCCTTAAATACAGGTTGTCCATCTTGGAAAACAAAATGCTCTCTGGCATCAACAGTTTCGTGTGAAGCTGGTTTTGCGGAACCTCCTGCTTTCATATGTAAGAATTCTCTCCCCGCACCATCACTTCTTAGTATTGCATCTTGAATTCCTAGTCCATCATCAGTAGGCTCTAACATTACAGCACCTGCACCATCACCAAAAATAATACAAGTTGCTCTATCGGTATAATCAATAATTGATGACATTTTATCGGCACCAACAACAATTACTTTTTTATAAGTTCCTGTTTCAATAAATTTTGAAGCTGTTGAAAGGGCATATAAAAAACCTGAACAAGCAGCCATTAAATCATAAGCAAAAGCAT
>JABJNS010000050.1 GCA_018664745.1 Flavobacteriales bacterium
AAAGAAGTTACAATAATTACAAAACGCTCAAACCACATACCAATATTTACAAATATTGATAAAATAAATGTTGCAATAAAACTCTTTCTTATAGAGCTAAACCAATACAATTGAGGAGTAAGAACATTACAAGTCATCATAATGGCATAGGCCCACCAATAAGGACCAGTTGCTCTATTCAAGAAAGCGTATTGCTCAAATTCAACACCTGAATACCATGACATAAATAACTCAGTAATATAGGCAGTACCTACTAAAGAACCAGTAAGCAAGATAATTATATTCATATATTCAATATGCTTAATAGTGATATAAGCTTCCATATTCACAACTTTCCTCATTATAATTAGTAAAGTCTCTACCATTGCAAAACCAGAAAATAATGCTCCTAACACAAAATAAGGAGGAAAGATTGTTGTGTGCCAACCTGGGATAATTGAAGTTGCAAAATCCATAGATACAATAGAGTGAACCGAGAATACTAAAGGTGTAGCTAAACCAGCTAATACTAAAGAAACTTCTTCAAATCTTTGCCAATGTTTTGCTTTACCACTCCATCCGAAAGAAAGAAATGAATATAATTGCTTTTTCATTGGTGCTGTTTTTGCACTCATTCTATCTCTTAGCATTGCGAAATCAGGAATTAAACCAATGTACCAGAAAACTACCGACACAGAGAAGTAAGTTGAAATTGCAAATACATCCCATAATAATGGAGAATTAAAATTTACCCAAAGTGAACCAAACTGATTAGGAATAGGGAATACATAGTAAGCTAACCAAGGTCTTCCCATATGAATTAAAGGAAATAATGCAGCTTGAGCAACACCAAATATTGTCATTGCTTCTGCTGAACGGTTAATTGACATTCTCCATTTTTGACGGAATAATAAAAGTACTGCTGAGATTAATGTTCCCGCATGCCCAATTCCAATCCACCAAACAAAGTTAGTAATATCCCATGCCCAGTTTACTGTTTTATTCAATCCCCAAGCACCAATTCCTGTTCCAATAGTGTATGCCATTGAGACAACACCCCATAAGAAAAGAACTAATGAAAGTGAAAATAAAATCCACCAATATTTATTAGCCTTACCTTCTACAGGAAATGCAATATCTTTTGTAATGTCATGGTAGGACTTATTTCCAAGAATTAATGGGTCTCTAATTTCTGATTCTTTATGCATAATATAATTAAGCTTTATTTCTAATTTTTGTTTGATAGAACACTGAAGGGTCAGTATTTAAATGTTCTAATAACGCATATGATCTTGTGTCTTTTTTCATAGCTTGAATCTGATGCGTATCATCATTTACATCACCAAATACAATAGCGTTAGTAGGGCAAGCTGATGAACAAGCCGTTTGAGCATCTTCATCTCTCACTCTTGTTCCTGCTTTTTTAGCATCCAATTTAATTTCTTGTATCTTTTGGATACACATAGAGCATTTTTCAATAACTCCTCTTGAACGAACAACAACATCAGGATTCAATACCATTTTACCATGGTCATCATTCATATTGAAATCAAACTTATCGTTATCAGAATATTGGAACCAGTTGAAACGTCTTACTTTATAAGGACAGTTATTTGCACAATATCTTGTACCCACACATCTGTTATAAGCCATGTGATTTTGCCCTTCAGCACCATGTGAAGTTGCTGCAACAGGGCAAACAGTTTCACAAGGAGCATGATTACAATGCTGACACATTACAGGTTGAAAAACTGTTTCAGGATTTCCTGAAGGCTCTTCCATTTCAGCATACATAGTAATAGCAGATATTTTTTCTTCTGCCGATAATTCTTTTGTCATTTCAGACGAGAAGTAACGATCAATACGCAACCAGTGCATATCTCTTGATTTTCTCACTTCTTCTTTCCCAACTACAGGAACATTGTTTTCAGCATGACAAGAAATTACACAAGCAGAACAACCAATACAAGAAGTTAAGTCAATTGACATATTCCAGAAGTGCCCAGTTGAATGATCAAATTCATCCCATAAACTTACCTCAGAAGCTGGCTTGTCACCATTATGTGTAGCATAAGTCACCTGATGATTTCCAGCATAAGGATCTTTGATAAAGTCCTCTAATGTAGTTTCTTTTACGATCTCCCTACCCATCATAGTATGATGCAATTGAGTAGCTGCAAATTCATATTCATCACCAACCACTTCAAGTGTAGCAATTCCATTTCCTAATGCAAAAGCATTAAATCCTATTCCATCACCACATTTCCCTGCAGCAGTTCTACCATAACCCACCGCCATAGCAATTG
>JABJNS010000051.1 GCA_018664745.1 Flavobacteriales bacterium
AATGAAGCGCAGGATGAAGTTAGAAAAAGTGGAAATCTCACTGTTCCTTTACATTTAAGAAACGCACCAAGCAAACTAATGAAAGAACTTGGTTACGGAAAAGATTACATTTATTCCCACAACAAGCCTACCGATAAGCAAGAGTTTTTACCAGAAGAAATAAGCGGAAAAATGATTTATGATCCTTCTAATAACAGCAAAGAAAATGCGTTTAGAGAAGGACTTAAAAACCTATGGAAAGGAAAGTATAATTATTAAACTATATTTGTAAGATGAAGAAAATACTATTTATTACACTAACTACCCTCCTTCTTTTTGCTTGTAAGCATGAGCTAGAAAAACCAACTTGGGATGTTGATGTGATTGTTCCTATCGCTCATACAAACATGACAATTAACAATCTATTACCTGATTCAGGATTAAATATTACTGAAGATGATAATAGCTTTATAACATTAGTTTATGAAGAAAACTTTATTGATATGAACTATGATTCACTTATTAAAATTGATGAAGAATTTGGGGAGAAAACAACAACTTTAGATTCAGTAATTTTTGATGATGTAGTTATTGCTGACACAGCATCAGTTGGAGATGCAATTGCACAAAT
This sequence comes from Flavobacteriales bacterium, assembly GCA_018664745.1. Lineage (GTDB taxonomy): Bacteria > Bacteroidota > Bacteroidia > Flavobacteriales > BACL11 > UWMA-0277. The sequence continues at coordinate 611 of JABJNS010000051.1, forward strand.
TCCTGGAGGTACAATATTTTTCCCTGATGGCAGTACAAATGCTATTCCTGCTATGCCAAATATGATGTCAAATGACACTATTGGAATCAATACAAGTGAGTATTTTGAGACTATGACTTTACATAAAGGCTGGTTAGTTATTGACTTGATAAACAACTTCCCTACTGATGTTAGTAATGTAAGTATGACTTTAATCAATTCAGTAAATCAAGATATCATAGCAAATTTCAATTTTCCTTTAATTCCAAGCGGAACTACTTCGACTGATAGTGTTGATATTTCTGGAAAAGTTCTTGATCAGAGTTTAATTGCCATTGTGAACAATATGGATGTTGAGGAAAGTAATGGGCCTGTACTAATTACGTATTCTGATGCAATAATCACTAAAATAACACTTACAGATATTGGAATTATTGAAGCTACAGCAATTTTCCCAGAGCAAGAATTAGATTCAAAACAAGAGGAACACATATTTGACTTAAGAACTGCACAGTTAACAGAAATTGGGGTAAAAGAAGGAAGCGTTACCCTTAATGTTTTAAGTACCTTGCCGAATGGTAGAATTATTTATTCTATCCCATCTTTAAGCAAAAATGGAGTGCCTTTTTATACCGAAAACACTATTCCTACTTCATTAAATGGAGAGATGACTTCCTTTGAATTTAATTTTACTGGTTACACTCTTGATTTAACTGGAAAAGAAGACCGTGAGGGAGGAGATACAGTAAATACAATTTATACTGAAACCTTCTCTTTTATTGACTCAACAGGAGAACTCATTACATTAAACCAAACTGATAGCTTCTATTCAAATACTGAATTCTTATTTATTCCAGAGTACGCTAAAGGTTATCTCGGAGAAGATACTATTGAGATTGAAGAAAGTGAAATAGCGTTTTCTGCAATGAACGATATTATTGTAGATTATTTGGACTTAGAAGAAGTAAACCTTAAACTAAAAATTGACAATTATATTGGTGCTGATGCTCAGCTTGAACTTATCAAGTTGAGAAGTGAAAATCAATATGGAGATGGAATTAACCTTTTTGAAAACCATACAATTGATATCGGAAGAGCAACCCTCACCAATAACAGCTTACCAATTACTCCTTTTATTTCAGAAACTATTATTGATGCAGATGAGTTTATAGAAATTTTGCCAAATAAGATTGTCAGTAAAGCCAATTTCTATTTAAACCCAAACGGACAATCTGCAACAGCAGGCTTTCTTTACCCCGAGTTCCCAATTGAGGCAGGATTAAGCATTGAAATTCCACTAAGTTTAATAGCTACTAATTTAACTTTTACTGATACGAATGAACTTGAAATTGAGAACACTACTGAAATAGACATTGAAAGAATTTACATCACAATAGAGAATGGCTTGCCTTTTTCAGCAAATTTATCACTTATATTACTTGACGAAAGCAATAATATAATTGATACTTTAACACACAACACAACTGTTTTCCCCGCTCAACTAGATGCAAATAACATTGTTACTAACTCTGAAACTACAACTATAGAAATGGACTATACTGATTTCGAAAGTGTGAATAAAATAGTAAGTATCTCATCATTTAACACTGCTCAAAACAATGAGTTCATAAATATTTATTCTGACTATGAATTAGATATTACAATCAGTGCTAAACTAAATAAAACAATAGGAGAATAATGAAAAAAATAATTCTAATACTCTGCACTCCCCTTTTCTTATTTTCTCAAGAAAAGCTAGAAACTACTAGAATTTATAACAATCAGTTTCAATGGAGCACAAATCTGTTATTTGAAAGTGATGGACTAAATAAAGACTTCCTAAACACTATGCTTTATGGAGGATTTATAACAGACAGCCTGAAGGCTAATTGGATTAATTTGGGTGATGATGATAATGTGTTTTATTCAGAAATTAGCAATGGATTTAGCTTTAGAAACACTCAGTACAATATTGGTGTTAGTGCTTACGACAGAAACCTAATCAATGCTTCATTTTCTGATGATTTGATGAAGTTAGGTTTTTATGGAAACTTTAATTACCAAAATGAAACACTTGATTTTTCTAATACAAATATCAGAATAGACAGATTCCAGCAATATAAAATTGATTATACATTTAACTATAATGCTACTCGTATTACTGTAGGAGCATCTTTTCTTTCAGGTAATCATCATGCATCATTTATTGTAAATAATGGCTCACTATTTACTGACACTAATGGAATTAGATTAGATGTATCTTATGACATGCATGCATTTGTTACTGACACCTCATCATTAGATCCTTTTGCAAGAAATGGTAATGGTTTAGCGCTTGATTTATCAACTGACTTTATCGTTAGAAACCATAAAATAAATCTTTATCTACATGATGCTGGTTTTATTATGTGGAACAAGAAATCTACAGCACTTATTACTGATAGCAACTTTAGTTTTAGTGGAGTAGTAATTACTGATATCATGTCATTTAATGATTCATTACTTGATGAACACAACTCAGTTTATGAACTAAAAACTGAAAATAAATCAGTAAAAACTTACATACCTGCTAACTTTGGTTTTTCTGCAATGCGACCAAGTACATCAGAATATTTTGAAACTA
>JABJNS010000052.1 GCA_018664745.1 Flavobacteriales bacterium
AAAATCAAAAATTAAACCTTTGGAAAGTTATGGTGTAAAGCTATTATCTATTGGGTTTTTTGCTCAAAGTCAACAGGCAGTTGTTTGGAGAGGGCCTATGGCTTCAAAAGCATTAAATCAATTATTGTGGGATACTCATTGGGGGGAGTTAGATTACCTTATTGTTGATTTACCACCTGGTACTGGTGATATACATTTATCATTGGTGCAATCAATTCCTTTAACGGGTGCTGTGGTAGTTAGTACTCCTCAAAATATTGCTTTGGCTGATGCTAAAAAAGGAGTAAATATGTTCCGTATGGACAGCATTGATGTTCCTGTTTTGGGGATGGTGGAAAACATGGCCTATTTTACTCCTGAAGAATTGCCAGATAATAAATATTATATCTTTGGAAAAGAAGGGGCAAAAGGATTAGCCGAGCAAATGGAAATTGATTTGTTGGCTGAAATCCCTATCGTTCAGTCTGTTCGTGAGGCAGCTGATGCAGGTAGGCCAGCTGTATTGCAAGGGGCTACTCCTATTGCAATTGAACTTTTGAATATGGCAAAAAATGTAGTAACAGCTATTGAAAAAAGAAATACTACTTTAGCACCAACAAAAGCGGTGGAATTAACGAACTCAAAAGGGTGCTCAACAAAATAATTATGGGAATAATAACAGATATAACGATACTAGATAAAATTGAAGCTGCTTTGCAAGAAATCAGACCATTCTTAGAGGCTGATGGTGGGGATATTAATTTTATTGAACTTACTGATGAGTGGGTGGTTAAGGTAAAATTAGTTGGTGCGTGCAGTAGTTGTAACATTAGTATGATGACCCTTAAAAATGGTGTTGAGGTTGTGGTAAAGCGTGCTGTGCCTCAAGTAAAAGAGGTTGTAGAAATCTCATCTTTATAATTTACTTTGTTTATCTCTAGTATTGTATTGTTTATTTAGAATAAATATAAATTAAAAGAATAGTTGATATTCGTCATGTTTCTATAGGTTGAAAAATATAAATTTGCAACCTAAAATTGAAGATATATTTAACATGATTCGAATTAATAACTTTAAAAGCTGCATTTTACTTCTAGCAGTTGTATTCACTTTCTCATTCCAAACTTCTGCTCAGCCTGATGGTGCGCAAATTTATAAAGCAAACTGTACAGCTTGTCATATGATTGGTGGAGGTAGATTGGTAGGTCCTGATTTGCAAGGGATAACTGAAAAAAGAACAAAAGATTGGTTAAAAAAATGGATTAATAGTTCGTCAGAACTTATTGCTTCTGGTGATGCTGATGCAATTGCAATCTTTGAAGAATACAATAAATCAGTAATGACTGATTTTTATTTTTCGGATGAGGACATGGCTGCATTATTGGTTTATTTGGAAAACCCTCCTGTTGAAGAGGTGCAAGTGGCTTCAGCTGCTGGCGCAACAGAACATGATAAAGGGATGAGTGGTTCTACTCAAATGATGATTGTTGCCTTAGTTTTATTAACGCTAGTATTCATTCTTACATCAGTAAAAAATAGCTTAAAAGAAAGTTTAGGGCAAGAAACAGAAACAGTTCCTGAAACTTTAAAAAATCAAACTGAATTATTTTTAGCAAACAATATCAATAAGTTATTTGTTGGTTTATTCATTATGATTGTCGTATTGAAGTTTGCTTTTGATGCTATGATGGGAGTTGGTGTAACTACCAACTATCAACCAGTCCAACCGATTGCTTTCTCACACAAAATTCATGCTGGTGACAATAGTATCGATTGTAATTACTGTCATACATCAGCTCGTACATCAAAACATTCAGCAATACCTTCTGCAAATGTTTGCATGAATTGTCATGCTAGTATTGTTTCAGGAACTACAACTGGCACTACTGAAATCCAAAAGATTTATGATGCTATTGGTTATGACCCTGAAACAAGAACTTATATTGAGGGGTATGAACAAAAACCAATTGAGTGGGTTAAAATTCATAATCTTCCTGATTTAGCTTATTTCAATCACTCGCAACATGTTAATGTTGGGCAGTTGGAGTGTCAAGAATGTCATGGAGCTGTTGAGGAGATGGATGTGGTGAAACAAGAATCAGATTTAACTATGGGCTGGTGTATTGAGTGTCATAGAGAAACTGAAGTGAAGATGGAAGGAAATGATTACTATACTAGTCTTCATGAAAAAATGAAAGAGCAATATTCAGGTGAAAAAATTACTGTAGATAAGATAGGTGGTTTAGAGTGTGGTAAGTGCCATTATTAATAAGTATTTAGATTTAAGTTCTATATAATATGACAAAAGCAAAAAAATATTGGAAAGGTTTAGCAGAGCTAAATAACGATCCGATTGTAGACAAG
>JABJNS010000053.1 GCA_018664745.1 Flavobacteriales bacterium
ATTATCGTTCGTCAAAGAGGTACAGTACACAATCCAGGAGAAAATGTTGGAATGGGGAAAGACCATACTTTATTTGCATTCACTGATGGTAAAGTAAAATTTACTAAGAAAAGAAATAATAGATCCTATGTTTCAGTTGAAACTGAAGCTGTAAACTAAGGATTGCACTATACTTACAATTAAGAAAACTTCTGAGCAATCAGGAGTTTTTTTTATTTACATTTGTTTCATTAATAGATAAACCCAAGAATTAAGATGCTACACATTAATAAAATAAGAGAAAACAAGGAGAGCTATATTACTTTACTTAAGTTAAAGAATATGGATGCTACTGAATTGTTTATTGCTGTAATTGCTAAAGATGATGAGCGTAAAGCTACTCAGCAAAAAGCTGATGAGTTATTAGCTAAAGGAAATCAGTTGGCTAAGCAGATTGGTGAGCTGTATAAAACTGGCAAGGCTGCTGAAGCTAATGTGTTAAAGGAGGAATCATCTTCAATTAAAGAACAGTCAAAAGCATTACAAGCTAGACAAAGTGAACTTGAAAAAGAAATTCAGGATATCTTGGTGCAGATTCCTAATATTCCTCATCCTACTGTTCCTTTAGGGAAATCAGATGCAGATAATGTTACTTTGGAAGAAGTAGGTACTATTCCAACTTTAATGGAAGGGGCTAAACCGCATTGGGAGTTAACTACTGATTATAGCTTAATTGATTTTGAACTTGGAAATAAGATTACAGGTGCAGGATTTCCAGTTTATACTAACAAAGGTGCAAAGTTGCAAAGAGCTTTAATTGCATATTTTCTAGATAAAAATACTGAAGCAGGTTATATTGAGTACTTGCCACCTCATTTAGTGAATGAGGCTTCAGGTTTTGGTACTGGGCAATTGCCTGATAAGGAGAGTCAAATGTATCATGCTACTGAGGATAATTTATATTTAATCCCAACTGCTGAGGTGCCAGTAACAAATTTCTTCAGAGATGTTATTGTAAAGGAATTTCCTGTTAAGTGTACTGCCTACACTCCTTGTTTTAGGCGTGAGGCAGGCTCGTATGGTAAAGAAGTGAGAGGATTAAATAGATTGCACCAATTTGATAAAGTAGAGATTGTGCAGGTGCAACATCCTGAAAAATCATATGAAACTTTAGATACTATGGTGAATCATGTAGCAAGTATACTGGATGAATTAGAGTTGCCTTTTAGAATATTGCAATTATGTGGTGGTGATTTAAGTTTTACATCAGCACTTACTTTTGATTTTGAAGTGTATTCTGCAGGGCAAGAAAGATGGTTGGAAGTAAGTTCAGTTTCTAACTTTGAAAGTTACCAAGCAAATAGATTAAAGTTGAGGTATAAGGATGAAAATGGAAAAACACAGCTGTGTCATACCTTAAACGGAAGTGCTTTGGCATTGCCAAGAATTTATGCGGCACTTATTGAAAACAACCAAACTGCTGAGGGGATAAAAATTCCTAAAGCATTGCAGCCTTACACAGGTTTTGATATTATAAAATAAATGCGTTTACTTCTAGTATTTATGCTGATAAGTTCTTTTGCTGTTGCACAGCAAAGTGAACAACAATTGGCTTATCAATACTATATAAATGGTGAGTATGAAAAAGCAATCACTATTTATGAAGAGCTGAATGAAAAGCGGTTTTCTGTTGCTTATTATATTCCTTACTTTGGCTCTTTGCTAAATATTGAAGATTATAAGTCAGCAGAGAAATTAGCAAAAAAAGTAGCTAAAATATATCCTAGAAGTTTGAACTATCAATTGGAAATTGGGATAGCTCAACAAAAATCAGGATTTGAGAATAGAGCAAATCGTACCTTTGAGAAGGTATATGATGCATTAGATGGGAAACAATCTCAAGCTATAAATTTAGCAAATACTTTTAGGCGATATGAAATGTATGAGGATGCTTTAAATGTGTATCTTTTATCAGAAAAGATAAATCCAAAATCTAATTTTGGCACACAAAAAGCACAGCTTTATGCCTACTTAGGAAAAGTAGATTTGATGATAGCTGAGTATTTGAAAGAATTGCAAAGAAATCCAAGACAAAAACAAATGGTGATTGCTCAAGTGCAAAGGTTCTTGAATAATGATGGGATTAAAAGTGAGAAGAACTATCAATTGGTAAAAAAACAATTATTGCCTTTTGTTAGATCAGAGCAAAAACGCTCAGATTTTTCTGAAATGCTAATTTGGCTTTTTATGCAAAATGCTCAATATGAAATGGCATTCCGACAAGCAAAGGCATTGGATAAACGAACGAATGCTGATGGTGAGGGGGTGTTTGATTTGGCAGAAACTTTTTTAGATAAGCAGGATTATAATTTAGCTGTTGATGGCTATGATTATGTAATAGAAAAAGGAGAGAACAATTTTTTATTTATTGATGCGAACATTAATAGATTGTACGCGAAAACTAAAAGTTTACTCATTGAAAATAAGGGGGTAGTTAGCTTGGATAATGATTATAAAAAATTAATTGAAACACTTGGAGTCAATAGAAATACAGTGTTACTGCTTTCTAATTATGCGCATTTTAAAGCTTTTTATTTACATGATTTAGTAGCAGCTGAAGTATTGCTTTTAGATGCTATGGAAGTTGCAGGAATTGATAAAATGGATTTGGCTGAGTGTAAATTGGAATATGCTGATGTACAATTACTGCAAGGAAATATCTGGGAATCTTTATTGTATTATTCTCAAGTTGAAAAGGACTTTAAGGAAAACCCGATTGGGCATGAAGCAAAATTAAGAAGAGCAAAAATTGCTTATTATCAAGGGGATTTTGATTGGGCACAAGCACAATTAGGTACGCTAAAAGCATCTACTTCCAAGCTAATTGCTAATGATGCATTAGATCTTTCATTATTGATTATTGATAATTTTAACTTGGATACTTCAACTATTGCTATGCGTACTTTTGCAAATGCTGATTTATTGAATTATCAGCAGAAATATGCGGAAGCTATTGTGAAATATGACTCTGTACTTATCGCTTTTCCTGGGCATACGCTTTCTGATGAAATTTATATGAGAAAGGCTGAAATTTACATGCAATTGAATAATACAGAAAAGGTGGTGGAGATGTATGAAAAAATTACTGCTGATTGGAATTATGATATTTTGGCAGATGATGCTCTTTATCAATTGGCTAAAATGTATGACAATACTTTAGAAGATAAAGTGAAGGCTATGGAGTTGTACGAAAAAATATTGTTAGAACATAATAGTAGTATTTTTGTAGCTGAGGCAAGGAAGCGTTTCAGATATTTGAGAGGAGATAATTTAAATAAGGAATAATGATAATATATAATGTAACCGTAAGTGTAGAAGAAAGTATTAGTGAGGATTGGCTAATTTGGATGCAAGATGTGCATATTCCTGAGGTAATGGCTACAGGTGTATTTTCAAAATCACAAATAAATAGAGTGATAGTACAGGGGGATAGTGGCAATACTTATGCCATTGCTTATACTTGTGCTAGCATGAAAGATTTGCATCAGTATCAAGTAAAATATGCTCCTGAATTACAACAGAAACATATTGCTCGTTATGGTGATAAGGCTGTGGCTTTCCGTACCTTAATGGAGGTTATTAAAGAATACTAAATTCAGTTTTGAAAAAAGTAATTAAGGCATATTTAAATTTAGAAGAACATGTTCTTCTAATGATAAAGGCCGAATTTTTTATTCAGTTAATTGGGGCCGCTTTTTTTCTTATTTTAAACATCTATTTGGCAAAGCAGGGATTCTCTGACCCTGAGATTGCTAATTTTATTTCTTATCGTTTTTTGGCAGTTATGTTATTGGCTTTCCCTTTAGGTTTTTTTATAAAAGGCAAGCCGCTTAAACCCTTTTTCATGTTGGGTAGTTTAGGTGTGCCTATGGTTGCTATTGCGCTTGTTTTGGCTGTGCAAAATACTTTGTTCAATCTCTTGCCAACTTTGTTTATATTGTGGGGTGTTGTGTTTACACTTTTTCAGGTGAGCGCTTTACCTTATGTAATGCGAAATACATCTGTTGAAAATCAGTCTCATGCTATATCATTGAATTATGCAACCCATAGTTTTGGAACTATTTTAAGTGGTATTATCATTTTTGGATTTGGGCAGTTTATGAAGGAGATGGATGAAGGGATTATTCTTTTATTTATCTCAATAATTGGTTTTATAGGAGTTTACTTTTTACTTAAAATGAAAGTGGATGTAGTAGTTCCTGTAAAGAAAGGTTTACAATGGAAGTCCTATGATTGGGGTTTGTTGTTTAAGGCAATTGTTCCAACTATTATTATTGCTGTGGGGGCAGGGCTCACTATTCCTTTTATCAACTTATTCTTCTTCCATAATTTTCAAATTGACTCTACTGGTTTTGCTGTTATTGGTGGTATTGCTAGTGTACTGGTTGCATTTTTGGCTTTGCTCGTTCCTAATGTTAAGAATAAGTTGGGTTTCAAAAAAGGGATAACCTACACTCAAACTACAGCTGTTATTGCATTGGTTGCTTTAGCTACTACTGAGTTCTTTGCACAATATTGGTGGGCTTTATCAGTAGCAGTTTTGTGCTTTTGGGTACGAACTCCACTTATGAATATGGCTGCCCCAATGACATCTGAGCTTACTATTAATTATGTAGGTAAAAAGAACCAAGAAATGCTAAGTGCTATTATGGCTGCAATTTGGAGTGGTAGTTGGTTTTTTAGCTCACAAATATTTAGGTATTTAAAAGGGGAGGGTTTACCTTATGCTTATATCTTTTACATCACGGCTGTGCTGTATGGTTTTGGGGTATTTATGTACTACCTCTTGGTGTTAGATTATGAAAGGAGGAAATAATCTTACTGCAAAAAAGGATTGTGTTCTTTTTCGTATCCAATATTAGTAGCTGGTCCGTGTCCACAATATACTTGAGTTTCGTTTGGTAAAGGAAACAGTTGTGTTTTAATACTGTTAATTAGTGTGTTATGATCTCCTCCAGGTAAATCAGTACGGCCAATACTTCCTTGAAAAAGTACGTCCCCGGCAATAACTAAGTTATTTTCTGTGCTGTAAAGGCAAATGTGCCCAGGTGCATGTCCAGGAGTAAAGAGTATCTTAAAACTACTTTCGCCAAAAGTTAAAACATCATCTTGTGCTAAAAAGTGTTTAGGGTAAGGCGATCCTTCATAATCCTCCATCCCATACATTTTACCAATATTTCCTGCATTTTCAAGTAATGGTAAATCTTCCTTATTCATATAGAGTTCTAAATCCCAGAGTTCGCTTACAAATTTGTTCCCCAACACATGATCAATATGGCAATGGGTGTTAATCAATTTAACAGGATTTAGTCCTTCACTAGTAATGAATCTTCTTAGTTCTGTTCTTTCTACTTCAGTATAGCAGCCTGGGTCAATAATGATACAATCTTTAGTTTCATCATAAACTACATAGGTATTTTCCTGAAAAGGATTAAAGGCAAAAGATTTGATTTTCATATTTTATTTTTAGCTTCTGCAAATATATGTTAATTAGTGTTTTAAAACAATCTGATTTCTCATGTAAGTATTGCTAATTCCTTTTTACATTTGTGCTATGAGTATTTCAACTTTTATTATTTTAATTGTTATTGGTTTATTGGCTGGTATCCTAAGCGGATTAGTTGGTGTTGGTGGCGGTATCATTATGATACCACTATTGATCATGTTGTTGGGTTTAACACAACATCAAGCTCAAGGGACAGCCCTTTTTGCTATGCTACCCCCTATAGGTATCTTGGCAGCCATGAACTACTTTAAACAAGGGTATGTCAAGTGGGAATATGCTCTTGTTATTGCCCTTACCTTTGTTGTTGGTGGATATTTTGGATCTAAACTTTCTTTGAGTTTACCACCTCAAACGGTTAGGCGTGTATTTGGTGTTATCATGCTGATTGGCGGATTTAAACTTATCTTTTCAAAATGATAAATAAAATAAAACAACTGACTGAAAGTACTTTTGATGAGATTGTTGAAATCAGAAGATACATTCATAAAAACCCTGAACTTTCTTTTAAGGAGCATAAAACTTCTGCTTATATAAAATCAGTACTTACAGGTTGGGGTATTTCTTTTACTGAAGATATTGCAGATACTGGAATTGTAGTTTTGTTGGAAGGAAATAATCCTTGTTCCAAAACACTTGCTTTG
>JABJNS010000054.1 GCA_018664745.1 Flavobacteriales bacterium
ATTATTGGTTTGTATGGTGCATTTATGATGGGATTAGTTACTGCTATTTTTGGTGGTAGGCCAGGGATGATTTCAGGGGCTACAGGAGCTTTAGCAGTTGTGATGGTACATTTAATTAGAGAAGGAAATGCAATGGGGCCTGATGGAGCAATGATGGGACTTCAATTTCTTTTTGCAACTTTAATCCTTGCAGGAATATTTCAAGTTTTAGCAGGAGTATTAAAAATGGGGAAATTTGTAAGAATGATTCCTCATTCAGTAATGATGGGGTTTGTAAATGGTTTGGCAATTGTAATCTTTACCTCTCAATTAGGAATGTTCCAATCAGGAGGAGAGTGGCTTGAAGGTGGGGCAATGTTTACCATGTTAGGTTTAGTTGCTTTAACTATGGGGATTATGTTCTTTTTACCAAAAATCACTAAAAAAATTCCTGATGCTTTAGCCGCAATTATTGTAGTATCCCTTATCGTTATTCTTGGTGATATTGATACACAAACAGTAAAATCGTTTATTGTAGCTGGAGGAGGTGAAGGGATAAAAGCAGGACTACCAACCTTTAATGTTCCTATTATATCATTGAATTTAGAAACTTTAGGTTTTATTACTCCTTATGCATTAATCTTGGCGGCAATTGGTTTAATAGAATCCTTAATGACTTTAAATTTGATTGATGAGCTAACAGAGACTCATGGTAATGGAAATAAAGAATGTATTGCTCAAGGTGGGGCTAATATTTTGAATGGTTTCTTTGGAGGAATGGGAGGTTGTGCTATGATTGGTCAATCAATTATCAATATCAAATCAGGAGGTAGAGGAAGGCTTTCAGGAATTACTGCTGCATTAGCTTTGTTGGCTTTTATCTTATTTACTTCTACTTATATTGAAATGATTCCTATTGCTGCTTTAGTAGGAGTTATGTTCATGGTGGTGATTGGTACTTTTGCTTGGAATACCTTTAAGATTTGGAATAAAGTACCTCTTTCTGATGTGCTAGTAATTGCTTTAGTAACTATCTTAACTGTTGTTTTTGATTTAGCTATTGCAGTAATTTCAGGAGTTATTGTTTCAGCATTAGTGTTTGCTTGGGAAAATGCTTTAATGATTAGAGCAAGAAAGCATACTGATGAGTATGGAATAAAACATTATGAATTGTTTGGTCCTGTATTTTTTGGTTCTATTGAACTATTTAACTCAAAATTTGATGTGAAGAATGACCCTAAAGAAGTTGTTGTTGACTTTGCAGAAAGTAGAGTGGTGGATCAGTCAGCTATTGAGGCTTTAAATAAGTTAGCTGAGCGTTACCAAAAAAATGGTAAGACTATTCATTTACGCCACCTTTCGGCTGATTGTGTGAAGTTGATTAAGCGTGCAGAAAAAATCTGTGATGTAAATGTATTAGAAGACCCTGATTATTTTGTTGCAATTGATAATTATAGGCAGGCTTTAGCAAAAATACAAGTATAAATAAAAGTCTTTAAAGATTTATTCTTTTACAATTTTGGTTACATTACTGCCGTTTTCTAAGATGTAAATTCCGTTTGAAAGCAAGGATAAGTCAATGCTTTTTCCTTCTCCTTTTTTGATTAAAGTACCAACTACATTGTATAATTTATAGTCAATATTTTCAGAGAAATAAATTATGCTATTTGTAGGGTTCGGGTAAATCTTAAATTCATTTTTTATTTTGTCAACACCTAATGGTATTGTGTTTAATTTTATCAATTTTGCTTGTTCTGTATTGTAGACTTCTCTTTGTCCTCTTACACCTACATATCCTGCATCATTTCCATTCATATATTTAACAACAGCAGCTACCAATGTAACTTGTTTCTCATTGATACTATCGGGTAATGTGTAGTTGAAAGTGTATTGAAAATTACCTCCCGCACTAACAATATGTGGAATAAGATTATCAATTCCAAATGCGCCTCCTGTCGCATAACCTCTTAAAACATTCCTATGTGGAAATCCGGAAATAGTATTTCCTGCTCCATAATAAGGGTGTCCAGCTGTATTGTTGTATGCATTTGCTTGGTCGAAATTAGAAGTGCTCCCAATTACACTATCCTCAACAATCATTAACACAATACGAGCATCTCCTGCTGAATTATCAGTATAATTAGCAATTACAGAGGCGGTTATTGTCCTTGATATTGAATCCCATGTATGGTTGATTGTTATATCTACTGGGGTAAACTCAGAAAGTTGAGTTGAGGTTAAAGATGACCAGTCTCCTCTTCCTTCTGATTCTATTTTATAATTATAATTTGAAGAAAAATCTTTTCGATCAATCATAGCTTTTGGATAAGAAGTTGCACAAAAAGCTGATCTTAGAGAATCAGAAAACTCCATTAGTTCTTCAAAAGTCGGATTGTATTCCTCTGAGAGCAGTAAGTTATTCTTTTCCTCGTATCGCCTTTGTTTTCTATGAATTACATTATCCTCATAAGATCCCTCATCTTTCATCTTACGGAATTTCAGAGTTTTGACGTCTCGGGATAAACGTACCAATACATAAAATTTAGTGTTTGTCGTAGTGTTTAACCACTGAGAGATTCTCGCTTTGACAGTCACTTGGTAGTCACCACTTGATAATCGAAGATCATCAGTGTTTATGTAGTTGATGACGTCCTCAATATTAACGGATTGAATATCATCTGAGTTTATTTTATGGACGCAATAATCGATTTTATCATAGAGAAAATCAGTGTCTGAAAGACTTTCCCGTTGGTGGATATAACTCTGTTCCCTATGTGAATATGTGTTAAACTGGCGAGTGCAAATGATCTTCGCTTCTTCACCCTCATACAAAAAATTCATCCGTTCGAGTTTTCGTCGTTTTGATTGTCTCATTAAGAAACTCAAAACGTTCTCTCTAATACTGAAACCAATTCTTAACCGTAGCCTTTTATTCTCAAAGCGAGTCTCTATATCTTCCTTTCGTCTATCAATACCATCCGTATTGATGTTGGCATAATTCATTGCCACCAATTCTCGGTTATA
>JABJNS010000055.1 GCA_018664745.1 Flavobacteriales bacterium
ATTCGATATGGAATACATCAGGAAATAACATTAACAATGCAACAGCTATTGGGATTATTATTGACAAAGCAATAATTAATGGAACAAAAAAGGAATCTTGTTTTTTCATAATATTTATTGAATTAAAAATTTATCTAACATATAGATTATTTGCATTAATGGCAAATATGCAAAAGAACTTAACATTAAAGTTCGTGCTGTTATATCATCACAGTTTTGGTACAATTTAACTGCTTTTGAAGTAAACCAAGCCCCTAACAAAAAGACAATAACCGCACCATAAACCGAAAGAGATAATAATGGAATCTCAAAAAGGAAAGGAATAACAGAAATAAAGGTCATAAGTACTGAAGTAATTACCCCAATAAAAGCTGGGTATTTTCCTTTTTCACCTCCTAACATCATTTTGAAACCTGCCTTTTTATACTCCCCATCCTGCACCCAAGCAATAGCAATAAAGTGTGGATATTGCCAAAAGAATTGAATGGCAAAAAGCGTTCCTGCTGCAACACCAAAATCATCAGTGGCAGCAACAAAACCTAATAAAAATGGAATAGCACCTGGGACAGCCCCTACTGTAATTGCAAAAGGTGAAATTCGCTTAAGTGGTGTATAAGCCAACACATACAACACCATGGAAAGCAAACCAAAAGCCCCCGATTTTGACATTAAACCAAAGAAACTTCCTTGAGGATTAATGTGGTTTAAGGCAAAAATACCTAAAGCACCAATAATAAGCGAAAAAATAAATGCTTGAGTAGCCGATAAATTGCCTAAAGGCAAAGGGCGAACAGCTGTTCGTTCCATCAACTTATCATGTTCTCTTTCAATAACCTGATTGAAACCATTAGCTGCACCAGTTACTAAGAAACCACCAATAATCAATAAGCTAAAAGTAGAGATATCAAAAACATCCACCCCCAGCAAATAACCTATTGCAGCTGAAAAGACAACCGTAATTGATAGCTTGAATTTTAAAAGCTGTCCGTAATATTTAAGATTTGAAATCAGAGTTTTGCTTGCTTAGCAGATGTTATCGAAACAATCTTTTAAATTATCAGCAATCATTTCAGCTGAACGGCCCTCAATATGATGACGCTCGATACAGTGTACTAATTTACCATCCTTAAACACAGCAATAGCTGGTGATGAAGGAGGAAATGGAGCCATATATTCTCTTGCTTTTGCAACAGCACCAATATCTTGCCCTGCAAAAACAGTAGCAAAGGTATCTACTTTTTTATCGAATTGAGTTGTCATTTTAACAGCTGGCCTTGCATTACCTGCTGCACAACCGCACACAGAATTCACCATTACTAAAACAGTTCCTTCTTTTTTATCTAATAAATCCGATACTGCTTCAGGAGTTTTTAATTCAACAAAACCTACTGAAGTTAAATCTTCACGCATTGGCGCACACATTTCTTCTGGATAATTCATAACAATTAATTTTTGGCAAAAATACGCTTATTTACCTTTTGTTTTTAAAAAAATCGGACAATAATTTTGAGCACTCCTCTTGTAGTAAACCACTTTCAATTTTAGTTTTAGGATGTAAGATATTTTCTGACAAAGAAGAAAAACCTCTTTTTTCATCCTTTGCCCCATACACTACTTTTTTTAATTGTGTCCAATAAGCGGCACCACCACACATTACACAAGGTTCAAGGGTAACATAAAGTGTGCATTCATTCAGGTATTTTCCACCAAGATAATCAGCAGCAGCCGTAAAAGCTTGCATTTCGGCATGGGCAGTTACATCATTCAAAGCTTCAGTATAATTATGAGCTCGAGCAATAATCTGATTATCACAAACGATAACTGCACCTACTGGCACTTCATCTTTTAACAAGGCTTCTTTTGCTTGCAAAAGGGCTTGTTTCATAAAATAGGTATCATCAAAAGGATTTATTTCCATAGTGCAAATTTAACACTTTAGTTTTGTAATTTTGAAGCCTAATAAAATTAAGATGTTAAGAACACACAATTGCGGCACATTAAACATAACAAATGTTAACCAAGAAGTAACCCTAAGCGGATGGGTACAAAAAACAAGAGATTTAGGAGGGATGACTTTTGTGGATTTGCGTGATAGATACGGAATTACACAGTTGGCATTCAACATGGATGTAAATGCTGACCTTTGTACTGAAGCTAGAAAACTTGGCCGTGAGTTTGTGATTCAAATTACAGGAAAAGTTGTTGAAAGAGAAAGTAAAAACAAGAACATCCCAACAGGAGAAATTGAGATTGAGATAAGTGAATTAACAATACTAAATGAAGCAAAAACACCTCCTTTTACTATAGAAAACGAAACTGATGGTGGGGACGAGATAAGAATGAAATATCGTTACCTAGACATTAGAAGAAATCCTGTAAAAGAGAACTTAATGCTTAGGCATCAAGTATCAAAAGCAACAAGAAATTACTTGGACAACCAAGGGTTTATTGAAGTAGAAACGCCTTACTTAATAAAATCAACTCCTGAAGGAGCAAGAGATTTTGTTGTTCCATCTCGTATGAATGAAAAGCAGTTTTATGCTTTACCACAATCACCACAAACTTTTAAGCAATTGCTTATGGTAGGTGGGATTGATAAATATTATCAAATTGTAAAATGCTTTAGAGATGAAGATTTAAGAGCAGATAGACAACCAGAATTCACTCAGATTGACTGTGAAATGTCATTCATTGAACAAGAGGATATCCTAAATACATTTGAAGGATTAACACGCCATTTACTGAAAGATGTAAAAGGAGTTGAGCTGAATGAATTCCCAAGAATGACTTATGATGATGCCATGAAGTTATATGGTTCGGACAAGCCAGATATCCGATTTGATATGGCTTTTGTAGAAATGAATGAAGTATGCCAAGGGAAAGATTTTGGGGTGTTTGACAGTGCAGAACTTGTTGTTGCCATTAATGCAAAAGGATGTGCTAACTACACAAGAAAACAATTAGATGCTTTAGTGAATTTTGTAAAAACACCACAAGTGGGCGCAACAGGGCTTATCTATTGTAAATACAATGAAGACGGAACATCAAAATCGACAGTAGATAAGTTTTTTGATGAAGATGCTAGAAATGCTTGGAAAGAAAAAGCAGGTTGTGAAAATGGTGACCTACTATTAATAATGGCTGGTGGAATTGATAAAACAAGAAAAGCTTTAGGAACATTAAGGTTGCACTTAGCAGAAGAATTAGGACTAAGAAATCCTGAGGTATTTGCACCACTATGGGTATTGGATTTCCCACTTTTAGAATGGGATGAAGATACTGAAAGATACCATGCTATGCACCACCCTTTTACTTCACCAAAGCCAGAAGATATTGCAAAACTAGATACTGACCCAGCAGCTGTGCGTGCCAATGCTTATGACCTTGTAATGAACGGAAATGAGATAGGTGGAGGAAGTATAAGAATACACGATAAATCCTTACAACAATTAATGTTTAAGCATTTAGGATTTAGTGAAGCAGAAGCAAAAGAACAATTCGGATTTTTGATGGAAGCCTTTGAATATGGAGCGCCACCACATGGAGGAGTTGCATTTGGTTTTGACCGTTTATGTGCTATAATGGGAGGACAAGAAAGCATCCGTGATTTTATTGCATTCCCAAAAAACAACTCAGGTAGAGATGTGATGATTGACTCGCCATCCGATATTGATGAAGCACAATTGAAAGAATTAAGTATTGCTTTAAGGAGCTAGTTGTTGGTTGCTCGTTATTAGTTGTTAGGCATTTTTGTCATAGCGAATTTTGCAGAGCAAAATGTGGCTATCTAAATAATGAATAGATTGCGTCACATTCGTTCGCAATGACAGTTATTCTGTAATTATCTCTTCATTACATTAGTTGCACTTACAATTATCAAAAGATACACTGAAACAGCAACAGCAGAAAAAAAAGACTTATAAATAACGGTGCATCTGTATATCTAGGAAGAGACCCTGACAGAAACTTTATAAATTTCATACATTCAAAAGACAAAAAAACAGTAAAGAATACAACTAAGTAATCTTTAGCACTGCTTTTAATAAAACTAAAATATTGATAAATAGTATATGAAAGCATCAGTATCAAAGAACTATACACAACTAACTTTACAGGTCTATAATCTTTTAAAAAATGTCCTGTTAAAGATAAGAGTATAAAAAAAGACAATACTTTAAGGAGCAACCTAAAATACCTAATATTTTTATTCTTTGTTAATTGGTTCATTTTGTAAATATATGAAAAAATGTGCTCATAATACATTGATAATCAAACTTCAGAAAAGGAAACTGCAGTTAAAGGCACTGAAAAACCCCATTACATATAAAATAAATAACTTACACTTTTAAGAGTAAGACACAGGAATATCTCCATAATCAACTGATTATCAAGATATGAATAGTTGTGAAAAAATAAAATTAGTTTCCGAAAGCAAAAAACTAGTTCCGAAAGACTAAAAATTAGTTTGCAAACACACGAAACTTGTTCCCCAATACTTGAAACTTGTTGTAAAAGACTAAAAACTAGTTTGCAAGAACATAAAAAATGTTCCTAATAGCAAAAAATAAGTTTGCAGGAACTTAAAAAAACTAGGTAGTTGGTGTTTTTCTTTTCTGTAAATAGTAAAATAATGCAAAAGAAAACACTGCAATATAAGGCATAGACATTAAATACAAAATACCACTATTAAGTCCGGAACCAATATCATCACCAGCCTCTAGGTTAGCCTCTACTGCTGCTTTACACATAGCACATTGCCCAAAAGAATCCATTACAAATAGGAAACCAACTAATAATAAAAGTATTTTTTTATCTAGCATTTCTTTCAACTTTTGCATCCTCATGATATTCGGCTAATAAGGTTTTTACATCCTTTATCAAGTCCTTAATAACATAGTCCTGTGTACCATCATAGCTTCCAACAGGATTACCAACTAATGCTTTTTCCTTGCGGCAACTAGGGCAAGCAACTTTAGCTTTTTCAGAACTTTCGCCACAGAATTTACATACAAAATTACTGTATCCTGAACGCACCCTACCTTCCTTATCTACAATAACTAAATACTGAGAATGTAAGAAACCACCTGGCGCTAATGAGTCCTGACTTGCATTCACAAAATAAGATTCTGCTATGGTATATATTTCGTTTTTGTCCCCTGTTACCAAGTTCCAGTTATCTAAATTCAAACGCATTTTTTTTGCGTATGCACTTAACACTTCTGGTGTATCATTTTTAGGATTTACCGTATGTGAAAGAAACTTAATGTTTGGGTATTTACTCAACTTATTCTGAATATAACGCATGTTATAAGTCATAGTAGGGCAAACAGTAGGGCAAGTAGTAAAGATAAAATTAGCTACATATATGTTGTCATCATAATCAGCATTTGTAACGGTTACACTATCCTGATTTATAAATGAAAAAGCCGGGATTTTATGATCTTCAGTACCAATAAATGCTAGTTTAACAAAACTGTTTTCTCCTTTTGAAATGTAGTTATACATTAAATAAGGTAAAACAAGTAATACAAAAAGTAATGCAAATTTTTTGATTGTTTTCATTATATATGGTGTTACATCATCAATCCTGCATACCCACCTTCAGTAAGCACAATGAATAGTAAATAAGGAATTAGAATAATTGCAGGCAAAAGAATAGTCCATCTTAAGCCTTTTGTTTCAGCCCCTAAGTGCATAAATTCCATAACAATATAAGCAGCTTTAATTAGTGTTAAAATAATGAAAATATGATTAATTATTTTAGTACCTAAAAACTGTCCCATTAAAAATTCAGGTTTAATCATTCCTAACCCAACCTCAAATGCAGTAATACCTAAAAGTATCCAGAATACTCTCCATATCCACCAATTTCCTTTTGTTTCGTTTGCCATAATAATATCGTTTTATAAATTATACTAAGTAGAAGAATGTAAATACAAATACCCACACTAAATCAACAAAGTGCCAATATAACCCTACTTTTTCAACCATCTCATAATGCCCTCTTCTTTCATAAGTTCCTTTTATTACATTAATCAAAATAACAATTAAAATAATAACTCCTGAGAATACATGGAAACCATGGAAACCTGTAATAAAGAAGAAGTAATCCGCAAATAAAGGATGTCCGTATTCATTGTTTTTTAGGTTTGATCCTAATAATACTTCAGTAGCATTTTCTCTTAAATAAGCAATTGCAGCTTCATTCGTAAGATACTTTCTATTTGCCGTTCTAATATTATATTGAGGATTTGCTTCTAAACTAGTAATCACCTGGTCAACCGTAAAATGATGATGCGTTCCATCATGCCCATCTGCTCCCATTAAATCATATACGGAAGATAATTTTTCTCCCTCAGCAATATGTACAACATGCTCTGTTTGAGTACTAATTCCTCCTTTATCACCATGAATAAAGTGTCCCCATTCCCAAGCTTGAGACCCTAAGAATATAGCACCCCCAACAATAGTTAAGGAAAGCCATAAAATCACTTTCTTCTTTTGCATTTTATGTCCGTAATTTACAGCAAGTACCATGGTTACCGAACTCATAATAAGAATAAAAGTCATTAAAGCAACAAACAACAATGGGTGTTCTCCATGCAAGAAAGGGAAGTGACTAAACACATCCTCAGGATTTGGCCAGATATCTGGATATTTGAATCTACTAAAACCGTAAGCAGCTAAAAATCCTGAAAAAGTTAAAGCATCAGTAATTAAGAAAAACCACATCATTAATTTACCATAACTTGCATTGTAAGGTCTGTCCCCACCTTGCCAAGCTACTCCATTATCATTTTCTGTTTGTTCCATAATTCTAAAATTTATTTTACACTATATAAAAGGAATACAAATAAATACACCCATAGCAAATCTAAAAAATGCCAATAGATAGATGTTAGTTCTATTCCTAAATAATTTTCTTTTGTATATTTTGATTGTACAGCTTTAACTGCTGTAACTATTAATGCGATTAAGCCTCCAACAACATGCATAAGATGGGCAAAGGTAATTACATATAAAAATGAACTTGCCGGATTGCTTCCTTCCCCAATAAAGTACATCCCCATAGCCGTTAACTGCTCCCAACCCTTAAGCTGGCAATACGCAAAAAACAAACCTAAAGCCAAAGCTCCTACTACATAAATAGTTGGTGAGTTTCCTCTTTTTACTTGGTTTTGAGCAATAATTAATAAAATACTACTCACTACAATAGCAAAAGTACTGTACCAAAACCAAATAGGCATATCAATTGAATTCCAACCATGTTCAGCCGAACGAACAATTACTGCAGAAGTAAGCCCAGCAAAGAACATTGAAATTCCTGCCATCCCCACCCAAAGCAATTGCTTGGAAGTATTATTTTTAGTAGTGCTCATCAGTAGTTTAATGTTCTGTTTCTCCTTCTTTTAAAGGCTCTGTTTGCATAACAAAATCTTCATCAGCTCCTGGCTTAGAATAATCATAAGGCCATCTATGAACTGAAGGAATTTCTCCTGGCCAGTTTCCGTGAATTCTTTCCACTGGAGTTGTCCATTCTAATGTATTTGCTTTCCAAGGATTTGTACTTGCTTTTGTTCCTTTAAAAATACTGTAGAAGAAGTTAAATACAAATACCAATTGTACCAACCCACCAATAATAGCAAAGAAAGTAATGATTTCATTAATGTCCGATAAACCATCAAACATTGGGAAAGCACTATTCGTGTAGTATCTTCTTGGTAAACCAGCTAATCCTAAAAAGTGCATTGGGAAGAATACTCCATAAGCCGAAACAAAAGTTACCCAGAAATGTAAGTACCCTAATTTCTTGTTCATCATACGACCATACATTTTAGGGAACCAGTGGTAAACCCCTGAGAACATTCCGTAAATTGCAGAAAGCCCCATTACAATATGGAAGTGACCAACCACAAAGTAAGTATCATGTACATTAATATCTAAAGCTGAATCTCCAAGAATTAATCCTGTTAAACCACCAGTTAAAAAAGTAGATACAAAACCAATTGTAAATAACATTGCTGGCGTGAAACGGATACTTCCTTTCCAAAGTTTTGCTAAGTAATTAAATACTTTTACAGCTGAAGGAATCGCAATTAATAAAGTAGTAAAAGTAAATACTGACCCCAAGAACGGATCCATACCTGTAATAAACATATGGTGTCCCCAAACGATAAACGAAAGGAATGCAATTGCTAACATTGCGCCAACCATTGCTTTGTAACCAAAAATTGGTTTACGAGTATTAATAGACATTACCTCAGAAACAATACCTAATGAAGGCAATAAGATAATATAAACCTCAGGGTGCCCTAAGAACCAGAATAAATGCTCAAATAATACAGGTGAACCTCCTGAATTGTGTAATGTTTCACCACCAATAATAATATCGGATAAGAAGAATGATGTACCAAAACTTCTATCAAAAATTAACAATAAAGCTGCCGAAAGTAATACTGGGAACGACAATACACCTAAGATTGCAGTAATCAAAATTGCCCACATTGTAAGTGGCAAACGAGACATTGACATTCCTTTTGTTCTTAAATTAAGAATTGTTACAATATAGTTAAGCCCTCCTAAAAGAGAAGAAACAATAAATAACGCAATAGCAACCAACCATAAATCTTGCCCTAAACCAGAACCTGGAATAGATTGAGGTAATGCTGAAAGTGGTGGGTAAATTGTCCAACCTGCTGATGCAGGACCTGTTTCAACAAATAATGAACATAATAATACTATTGTTGCAACAAAGAAGAACCAGTACGAAAGCATGTTCATGAATCCTGAAGCCATATCTCTTGCTCCAATTTGCAATGGAATAAGGAAGTTGGCAAATGTACCTGTTAACCCTGCAGTAAGTACCCAGAATACTAAAATAGTACCGTGCATAGTTACTAAAGATAAATACATATTAGGATCTAAAATTCCTCCCGGAGCCCATTTACTTCCTAAAAACCATTCTAATACTGCAAATGATTCTCCTGGATTAGATAATTGTAAACGAAATAAAATAGACATTAACATTCCTATTATTCCCATAAGCATTCCTGTAATTAGGAACTGCTTAGCAATCATTTTATGATCTAAACTAAATACGTACTTTGAAATAAATGTTTCTTTATGATGATCTGACATTTTATTTTGTTTTTAAAGTTAAAGTGTTTTCTACTGTTTTTTGTGAAGCCATCCAAGCGTCATACTCCTCTTGTGTTTCTACTACAAATTTCATTTGCATATTGTAATGTGCTGCTCCACAAATCTTATTACACAACAATACAAATTCGAAATCTTCTCCTTCTTGAATTTTCATTTCGGCAGTAGTTTGTGTTGGTGTAAAAGCAAATTGAGTTATCATTCCTGGCACACAATTCATCTGTACACGGAAGTGAGGTAAGAAAGCAGAATGGATTACATCACGCGAACGCATTTTTAACAATACTGGTTTATCTACTACTAGATGTACTTCTTTAACTACTACATCATCCTGAGCTAACTCATCCGTTAAATCAACCCCTAACTGATTAGGTCCTTTTACTAGTCTATAGTTAGAATATCCTAATGTATTATCATCTCCTGCATAACGAGCCGTCCAGTCGAACTGCTTAGCGTAAAGTTCAATAATCTGTGAATCGGTAGTATCTGCATTTGTAATTTTATCCCAAGCGCTTAATCCATAAAGAATAACTGCTGTAAGTACTATAGTAGGTACTACTGTCCAGATAATCTCTAATTTATTATTATGCGGGTAGAAAAATGCAACAGGATTTTTCTTGTTTTTATTGTATTTATATCCGTACCAAAATAATAATGGTTGCGTGATAAAAAACACAAAAATAATTAGTAGCATTGTAAATTGCATTAAGGAATCAATAACTGCCCCATGTACCGAACTTGCTGGAGGTAACATTAATGGAATCCAATTTACAAATTGCCAAACTACTGATCCTAAAAACAAAGTTCCTACAATTAAAAGAAGTCGCCCTTGAATGGCATTATCTTTATCAGTTACTTCATTTACATCCTGTTTTTTTAGTTCAGATAATAATTCACTAACTCTAAGTACTTGTACTAAAGTAGCAATTAATAAGATTAAAACTAAAGCGATTAATATGTTCGTCATTTTTTTAAATTTTTCGGTCGCAAAAATAGAAAATACTAGCTATGAAAACTATGATTTTTAGCATAATTTTCAATTACAAACATATTTATATCAATTCTATATTACAAAGAATGAAAGAGCAAGAGGAAAGAACAACACAAGTTTACTGATTATCCTCAATATTCCATTCCGCAAATGAAGTAGCTGTTTCGGATAAAATAACCTTACAAAGTGTGATATTCTTAGGTAACTTATTCTTAATATGATTTGCAAAATCCATTACCAAGTTTTCAGATGTAGGCTGATAAGGTAAGTAAAATACTTTTTCAAAAGCTGAAAGATTTAAGTCGGCATGAGGAGAGTTTGCATTCAAGACTAAAGAATGATCGTATTTAGCTACAATTTCAGGTTTTACGATTTCTTTTAACACCCCAAAATCCATTACCATACCATCCTTTGTATGTCCCTTTTCATTCTTCACTTCTCCCTTTACGGTTACCCATAAACGATACGAATGCCCATGGATATTCTTACATAAACCGTCATAACCATGCAAGGCATGTGCCATTTCAAACTTAAATTCTTTTGTTATTCTAATCATCTTTATTTAGGTTTAAATTTACTCTTTTATGGCTGTAATACATCTTTTTACTATCCGTTCCTTTTCTTAATTTCTTTTGCTCCTCTAAAGGCAAATTTATAATTTCTATACATTCAACTGAACAGCATTGCTCGTATTCTTCTTTACAATTATCACATTGCAAAAACAATAAGTTGCAATTTACATTCTTGCAATTTACATGCGTATCAAAAGGGGCATCACATTGATGACAATTACTAATTACATCATCAGAAATACGCTCCCCTCTCCTTTCATCAAAAACAAAATTCTTTCCTTCAAAATTATTATTTAAGTTTTTATCTTTATCCAACTGCCTGGCATAATCAATAATACCTCCATGCAGCTGATTTACATCTTGGAATCCATGATGTTTTAAATAAGCAGATGTTTTTTCGCATCTAATTCCTCCTGTGCAATACAATAATATTTGCTCATCCTCTTTTCCTTTCAGCATATCTTTTACCTCAGGAAGTTCTTCTTTAAATGTTTCTACATCCGGACAAATAGCGCCTTTAAATTTGCCTATTTCACTTTCGTAATGATTACGCATATCTACCACAGTTGCTCCTTTTTCTAGTGCATCATTCCATGCTTTTGCATCCATATGAGCACCAACATTTGTTACATCATATTCATCAATTGGCAAACCATCAGCAACAATTTGTTTACGCACTTTTATGGTCAATTTAAAGAATGAATTTCCATCATCTTCCACTGCAATTTTAAATGGCATTTCAGTAAAAAGAGGATTCTCATGTACATTTTTCACAAACGCTTCCCAGTTTGGCTCAGGGACACTTAGTTGAGCATTTACACCTTCATACGCCAAATAGATTCTACCTAAAACACCTAAATCTTTCCAAGATTCATACAACTCATCTCTTAAGTCAGCAGGAGAATCAATAATAACATACCGATAGAATGAAACCGTCTTTCTTTTAAAATCTTCCTGTTCTAATAATTTTAAGCCTTGTTCCTTGCTTAGTTTATTGAACATATTTTTTTTACCCGTATTCGGATCCATAATTTATGCGTCTTAATATGTGGCAAAGATACAAAATCCACAATTTGTATTGTAATTATAATTAATAGGCTGAAAATAATGTTTAATGCTATATTTGTGCCAAATATTTACAGATGACAGAAAGGATATTAATAATAGGATCTTCAGGACAAATTGGCACTGAATTGGTGATGGAATTAAGAAAGATGTACGGAAATGATAATGTTATCGCTTCTGATATTCGCCCTTCTGCTGAAATTGTAATGGAGTCCGGTCCATTTGAAACATTAGATATAATGGACGAACAATTATTAAGAGATATTGTAATAAAATACAAAATTACTCAAGTCTATTTATTAGCTGCACTCCTTTCAGCAACTGCAGAACAAAATATTGAATTAGGATGGAGATTGAATATGCGTTCCCACTCTCATGTATTGGATTTAGCAAAAGACGGACTCATTAAAAAAATATTTTGGCCATCTTCAATTGCGGTTTTCGGACCTACAACCCCAATGAAGAATACACCACAATATACAGTAATGGAACCCAATACTGTTTACGGAATTACTAAGCAAGCTGGTGAAAGATGGAATGAATACTACTTTAATAAATTTGGGGTAGATGTAAGAAGTATCCGTTACCCAGGATTGATTGGTTGGAAAGCAGCTCCAGGTGGTGGAACTACTGATTATGCAGTAGATATTTTTCATCAAGCTATTCAGCATGGAAAATATGAAAGTTTCTTAGCTGAAAGTACAGGACTCCCAATGATGTATATGCCAGATGCAATTCGGGCAACTATTGAACTAATGGAAGCGCCAGCTGAACAAGTAAAAATCCGTTCCTCTTATAATTTGGCAGGAGTAAGTTTTACGCCAGCAGAAATTGCAGAAGAAATTAAAAAGCATATTCCTAATTTTGAAATGACTTATAATCCTGATTTCAGACAAGCAATTGCAGACTCTTGGCCATCATCAATTAATGATGGTTATGCGCAAAAAGATTGGGGGTGGAACTTAGAATATGACTTAGAAAAAATGACGAAAGACATGATGAAAAACCTGAAAGAGCAATACAAAATTAATGCATAATGAGTAGAAAAATACAAATATACAATACGCTTACAAGACAAAAAGAAGTCTTTAATCCTATAACAGAAAATCATGTAGGAATGTATGTTTGTGGACCTACTGTATATGGAGACCCTCACCTAGGTCACGCTCGTCCCGGAATTACTTTTGATGTAGTTTTTAGATATTTAAAACACAATGACTACAAAGTAAGATATATAAGAAATATTACAGATGCAGGGCATTTAGAAAATGATGCAGATGAAGGTGAAGATAAGATTGCTAAAAAAGCAAGATTAGAGCAATTAGAACCTATGGAAATTGTTCAGTTTTACACCATCAGTTACCACAAAGCAATGAATGATTTAAATTGCTTACCTCCAAGCATTGAACCTAGAGCAACTGGTCATATTATTGAACAAATTGAAATGGTAGAACAAATCCTAAAAAATGGATTTGCCTATAAGGTAAATGGTTCAGTTTATTTAGATGTAAATAAATACAATGAAAAGTACCCTTATGGAACTTTATCAGGAAGAAATATAGAAGACACTTTAGAAGGAACTCGAACTTTAGATGGACAATCTGAAAAGAAAAGTCCAGTTGATTTTGCTATTTGGAAAAAAGCAAGCCCTGAACATATTATGAGATGGTCTTCTCCTTGGGGAGAAGGGTTCCCGGGTTGGCACATGGAATGTTCTGCAATGAGTGAAAAATATTTAGGCAAAACTTTTGATATTCATGGTGGTGGAATGGATTTAGTTTTTCCACATCATGAGGCAGAAATAGCACAAAGTAATGCCTGTAATGATTGTAATCCTGTGAACTATTGGATGCACAATAATATGATTACTGTAGATGGAAAAAAGATGGGGAAATCCCTTGGAAACTTCATTAATTTAGAGGAGTTTTTTAATGGAACACATGAAAAATTAGAAAGGGCTTATACTCCAATGACGATTCGTTTTTTCATTTTACAAGCCCACTATAGAAGTACTGTAGATTTTAGTAATGAAGCCTTACAAGCAGCAGAAAAAGGATTTAATAAATTGATGAACGCATTGGAAACTTTGCAAACTCTTTCTGCTACTGACACCTCAACTTATGATGTAAAAAAACTAGAGGAGAATTGTTATATGGCAATGGATGATGATTTTAATACACCGATTTTAATTGCTCATTTGTTTGATGGAGTTAGAATTATCAACTCAGTAAAAGATGGAAAAGAAAGTTTAAATTTGACTGATTTAGAAAAATTAAAATCAATATTCAATATTTTTGTTACTGATATTTTAGGACTTATTTCTGCAAAGGAAAGTAGAGGGAACGACCTAACTTCTGAAGTGATGGAATTAGTATTACAACTAAGAGGAAACGCTAAAAAAAGTAAAGATTTTGGAACAGCTGATTTGATTAGAGATGAATTAAACAAAGCAGGAATTCAGATAAAAGACAGTAGAGAAGGAACTAGTTGGGAAGTGAAATAATTAAATTTGACATGATAGATTTTAAACATTCAATATTTATTCTTTGCTTAATTGTACTTAGCGCTTGTTCCACTGAACCTCAGCAAAAAACTAAAGCCGTTTCAAAACCGAAAGCAAAAATTGAAATCCCTACTTTTAATGCAGATTCAGCTTATTTTTATGTGGAGAAGCAAGTAAGTTTTGGCCCAAGAGTTATCTCATCAAAAGCATGGAAAAACTGTGCTATATGGTTAGAAAAAAAATTCTTACAATACACACCAAATGTAATAGTACAGGAAGCTCCCACTACTACTTATGATGGTAAGCATCATACTTTAAAAAACATCATTGCTAGTTTTTCTCCTAAAAAAAATAATAGAATTGCCTTATTTGCACATTGGGATAGTAGGCACATTGCCGACCATGATACTGAAAATCAAAATAACCCAATACTTGGTGCAAATGATGGAGGAAGTGGAGTTGGTGTTTTAATTGAACTTGCTCGTCAGTTCAGTATTAAAAATCCAAAAATAGGAATAGACATCATTCTTTTTGATGCAGAGGATTACGGGCAACCAGAAAATTCTAAATATCCTATTATGCAAGATTCTTGGTGCTTGGGGTCACAATATTGGAGTAATAATCCGCACAAAGCAAACTACTTTGCTCGTTATGGTATTTTATTGGATATGGTAGGCGCAAAAGACGCTACTTTTAGGCATGAATATTTCTCTCGATACTTTGCTTCAACTATTTTACAAAAAGTTTGGCGAAAAGCAAGCAGGTTAGGATTTGGAAATTATTTTATATTTGAGAACTCCAATCAAGTACTGGATGATCATTACTATGTAAATACCCTAGCTGGGATACCTACTATTGATATTATTGAATACGATCCTGCAACAGAAACCAATTTCAATCAGCACTGGCACACCCATAAAGATGATATGAATAACATAGATAAAAATACCTTAAATGCGGTGGGACAGACTTTGTTGGAGGTGCTTTATACTGAATAGAAAATCTATTTTCCCTGATAGGAATCCCATTTACTATGCTTAGCATAGTATTTAATTTTTTGTTAGTTATTTTTGTTGCATGAAAAAACTATTATTCCTTTTTATTGCTCTAACAACACTTGCAAATATTAGCTATGCATCTTTTCCTATTACAAAAAATAGTTCTTCAGATATATCAAATTCAATAAGCTTTCAAATAGCTGAAGAAGAAGAGGAAGATGGAGTTAAATGGTGGTTACTTATTCCTTTAGTAATTGCTTTAGGATTTGGCTCATACTTTTTAATTAAAACATGGTGGAGGGCATGGAGAGATAGAGTAAGGTGGGTAAGAATACTAACTAAGATTATACTAATCTTAGGAGGGCTTATAGTATTATTGAGTATAATATCTAGTCTTTCTGGAGGTTTAGTCTATAATATGCAGTAAATAATAATTACATTATGAAAAAACTATTACTATTATTAATTACGCTAACAATACTTGCAAATATAAGTTATGCTTCCTTCCCAATTACAGAAAATAATACTGTATTAACCACTACCAATTTTGCTGTTGATCATGAAGATGATGAAGACAATGAACCCTCATTAATCATACTTATTCTTAGAGGATTACTTGTTCTTGCTGTTCTAGGTACTGCATTATTTTTCATTATTAGAACATGGTGGAGAGGATGGAAAAAAAGAAACTGGTGGGCAAGAAAACTAGTTCCATTAGTGCTATTATGTTTGCTACCAACATTCCTTGTTCCATATGTAGGTCACTTAATTTCAATAGCATTATTAATCTTGTTAGGACTAAAACTACTTATTCGATTTATGGCTAAAAGATAAAACTATGAGAAAATAAAATTTTTATTTCTTAACTCTCACAATTATATAGCACAAAGCCCATAATATCAACTGCCTCTTCTATTCTTTTACTAACTGGAGTCCCTGCTCCGTGCCCTGCATTTGTTTCTATTCTAATTAAAGTTGGATTATTACCACTTTGTTTAGCTTGTAATTCTGCTGCAAATTTAAAACTATGTGCAGGCACAACTCTATCATCATGATCTCCTGTAATTACTAAAGTTGCTGGGTATTCTACCCCTTCCTTCACATTATGTACTGGGGAATAACTCTTCAAATATTCAAACATTTCTTTGCTTTCTTCAGCTGTTCCATAGTCGTACGCCCAACCCGCTCCTGATGTAAAGGTATGATAATGCAACATATCCAACACACCTACTCCAGGTAATGCTACTTTAAATAAATCTGGTCTTTGTAACATACAGGCTCCAACTAGTAAACCTCCATTTGAACTTCCTTTTATTGCTAAATGATTTGAGTTAGTGTACTTATTTTCAATTAAGAATTCTGCTGCTGCAATAAAATCATCAAATACATTTTGCTTTTGCATTTTTATTCCCGCATCATGCCATTTTTTCCCATACTCTCCACCACCTCTTAGGTTTGCAACTGCATAAACTCCACCTTGCTCTAACCAAACTGCATTTGTTACTGAAAAAGAAGGCTTTAGACTTACATTAAAACCTCCATAACCATACAATATAGTAGGGTTTTTTCCATTTAATTCTACACCTTTTTTATACATAATACTAATAGGTACTTTTGTTCCATCTTTAGATGTATAAAAATGTTGCTCTGCAACAAAATCATTGGTGTTAAAATCAATATTTGGCGACCAATATAATACTGATTTTCCAGTTTCAACATTATATTTGAAAGAAGACCTTGGAGTAATATAATTACTAAAATTATAGAAAATTTCTTTTTGATCTTCCTTTCCACCAAAACCACTTACATTTCCTTTGCCAGAAAATTCTACTTCTCGCATTAAATCTCCATCATAGTTATATTGTATCACTTTTGAGTTTGCATCTTGAAAATACTTAGCAAAAAAGTAACCACCTCCTTTAGATAGACTTAAAACATTTTCTGTTTCAGGAATCAAATCTTTCCAATTTTCAGAATTTGTATTTGATAAATTAAATTGTACTAACCTTTTATTTGGGGCTTCTAAGTTGGTAACTGCATAAAATGTAGTTCCTATATTATGAATGATATAACTATCACTCTTAAAGTCAGCTGTTAACTGTATCAGTTTTGAGTTTTTATTTCTTAAATCTTTTATAAACAGATTGTTTCCAGAAGTTGCTTTGGAAGCACTTATAATTAAATAACTCAGATCCTTTGTAACCCCTCCTCTTACATATCTAAATTTATCTTCTGCTCCAAAGATAATTTCATCTTCATTTTGAGGCGTTCCTAGTTTATGGTAATATAATTTATGATGGTCTGTTTTATCAGATAATACTGATTTTTCAGGCTTATCATAAGAAGAATAATAATACCCTTCATTCCCATTCCAGCTAATTCCTGAAAATTTAATATTCAATAAAGTATCTTCCACTAAGGTTTTATTCTCAGTTTCTATAACAATTACTTTCCTCCAATCTGAACCTCCCTCTGAAATAGAATACGCAAGTAAACTACCATCTTCCGAAAAATAAATTCCTGCTAAAGAAATAGTTCCATCTTCAGTAAATTGGTTAGGATCAATAAAAACTTGTTCTGCTCCCTCTCCTTTCTTTCTGTATAGTACATATTGATTTTGTAGTCCATCATTCTTATAAAAATAAGTATAATCTCCTTCCTGAAATGGAGTTCCTATTTTTTCATAGTTCCATAGTTTTTCTAATCTATTTTTTAACTCCTCTCTTTGTGGTATTTCCTCCAAGTACGAAAAAGTTACTTCATTTTGTAACTTAACCCAGTCTTTCACCTCAGCAGACATATCATCTTCTAGCCATCTGTATGGGTCTTTCACCTCAGTATCAAAATAGGCATCTGTTACAACTATTTTTTCTGTTGTTGGGTATTTTATTTTTTGACGAGAATTACAAGAAATTAGTAATAGGAGAACAGCTGAAAAAGAAATTAATTTAAGCATAGTATTATTTAAAGCCCAAAAATATCAATTTAACTATTATCTGTTTAGCTAAACAAAGAAAAAATATTTTTTCTATTCCTTAATTGTATTCAAATAAAGGCGTTCTACTTTATCCCTTGCCCACTGGGTTTTTCTTAAAAACTTAAGGCTCGATTTTATTGAAGGATTATTCGTAAAACAATTGATATTGATTTCATAACCCAATTCTTCCCAGCCATACTCATCCACTAGATATTCCAAAATATCAATCAATCTTATTCCGTGTAAAGGATTATTGAGTTGGGAGTTATCAGTCATTTTATCTTCTGTTATTTCTGTTATTATTACCTCCAGCAGCATTCCTTTTTTTCTTTCTATTGGCAAAAAACTCTTGTTTCTTTCTATTTTTTTCCTTTTCAAACTCCTTTTTCTCCTTAGCGTTCATAGGTTTGTCTGTTTGTGGAAAAGGGTGTCCTTTAACTTCTTTAATCTGCTTCTTAATTAGTTTTTCAATATCACGAGCATATACATTTTCTTCTGGCTCACAAATAGAAAGTGAAACCCCATCCTCCCCTGCTCTACCACATCTACCTATCCTGTGCACATAGGTTTCTGGCTCATTCGGAATATCATAATTCAAAACATAAGTTAGTTTATCAATATCAATCCCTCTTGCAGCTATATCAGTAGCTACTAGAACTCTTATATCATAATTCTTAAATGACTGAAGAGCTTTTTGTCTTTGAGGTTGTGATTTATCTCCATGAATAGCTGCTGCCTTAATATTTTGTTTTGACAATCGCTTTACAATTTTATCTGCCCCCCTCTTAGTTCTAGAAAAAAGTAGAATTTGTTCTATCTTTTTATCTTTTAATATATGCAACAACAAATCATTTTTATCATGCTTATTTGTATAATAAATAGATTGTTGAATTGTCTCTGCAGTAGTAGAAACTTGGTGCACTGCTACCTTTTTAGGATTGTGCAAAATAGTATTGGAAAGCTTAAGAATACTATCTGGCAGAGTAGCCGAGAAGAATAAGGATTGTCTTTGTTTTGGTAATTTTTCCAATAACTTTTTAATATCATGAATAAAACCCATATCTAACATTCGATCTGCCTCATCTAACACAAAATAACCAACATCTTTTAAAGAGATATATCCTTGCCCCATTAAGTCTAGCAGTCTACCAGGAGTTGCAACTAATACATCTACCCCAGCTTCTAATCTTTTAACTTGCTTCATTTGTTTTACACCACCAAAAATAACTGTGTTTTTGATGCCATTGTATTTTGAATAATCCGTAAAATTTTCTGCAATTTGAATTGCCAACTCTCTGGTTGGCGTTACGATTAAAGCTCTAATTTTTTTTCTACCATTATTATGGGTTTTCTCATTTACCAAATGATGTAAAATAGGTAATGCAAAAGCAGCAGTTTTTCCTGTTCCTGTTTGGGCAGTACCAAGTACATCATTATTCTTTAAGATTAAAGGAATTGCTTGTGCTTGTATTGCAGTTGGCTCAGTATAATTTTGATCCGCAACTGCTTTTAGTAAGCTAGGATCTAAGTTTAAATCTTCAAATTTCATAGGAGGAATTCCTTTTGTGGAATTGTATTTTGCAAAGGTAGGATAATTATGTAGTGTGGTAAGGGGTTAAAAAAGCAGATATGAGTACTAAAATGTTAGTTATTCTTAAATCTAATTCCTACTCACCACACCCTTGTATGTATAGGATTTCAAAATCAGATACTTCAAGAATATTACCATTAAGAAATCCTGTTATTTCACTCTCCATAGGGAAATATTCCATTTCACAAACAGCTAGGTATAGTTCAACTAATTCTTCCATATTCTCATTTGGAAAAATCATATCGTATTCTACCAATGTTGCTTCATCTTTAAAAATATGTTGTCCTTCACCATATACCCACCATCCAGTTAATGTGTCAACTCTTGATTTATACCCTGGATGAACAGTCTTAGTTATTTCTCCTAATAAGCCCGTCTCTTCTGAAGTTATTGATGTGATTTCATCTTTTGTATTTTCTTGTAAAACTCCGCAAGAAGCCATTACTATTATAAAAGAAAAAGTATAAATATTTAAGATAGTCTTCATCATATTTCTATTTATAAAAATTCATTTCATCCGTGTATTTCCAAGCTTTTTCTGTCATTAGGTACGAAACATCTTTCCCTTCTTTAATTGAGTTTCTGATGAATGAAGCTGATATTTCCATTTGTGGAACTCCATCAATAAGGTGAATATTTTCATGAGAACCTTCCACTTCATACCCATGCCTTGGATATACATACACAGAATAATTAGCTAATATCTCCTCATAATTCTTCCACTTATGAAAGTTCTGTAAATTATCTGCTCCCATAATTATTGCATATTCATGCTCAGGATATTTTTCTTTTAAGCGCACTAAAGTATCAATAGTGTAAGAGGGTTGTGGCATGCTAAATTCAACATCCGAAACTGCTAATTTAGGATTATCCTCTACCTCTGCTCTAATAATTTGTAACCTATGATTTTGATCTAATAAAGTCTTTTTTTGTTTCAAAGGATTTTGAGGAGAAACTACAAACAATACCTTTTCCAAATCAGAAAACTCTGCCAAATAAGAAGCAATAATTTTATGCCCCACATGCATGGGGTTAAAACTTCCAAAAAACAGACCAATTTTCATGTCTTACGAATTTATAAAATTAGTGATTAGATCAGCAGTTTCTTCACAAGCAATTTCCAAATCATCATTTAATATTATTGCATCAAACTGCTGATTTTGTGCTATTTCCTCTTCTGCTTTATCCAACCTTTTTTGTAAACTTTCATCTGATTCTGATCCTCTTCCAATTAAGCGTTCTGCCAAAACCTCAAGGGATGGCGGCATAATAAAAAGTGATAAACATTCTTTAGGATATTGCTTTTTTATATTCAACCCTCCTACTACATCTACATCAAAAATTACAGTTTTACCTTCACTCCAAATTCTTTCAATCTCTGATTTTAAAGTTCCGTAATATTGATTTGCATATACCTGCTCCCACTCCAAGAACGCATTTTCATTTATTTTATTTTGAAAATCCTCAACTCCTAAAAAGTGGTAATCCTTACCATCTATTTCATTCTCTCTTTTATCTCTACTGCAAGCAGAAATTGAAAAAGAAAGTTCATTCATTTCTTTTAGCAAATGATGTACAATTGAGGTTTTTCCTGCCCCAGATGGTGCTGATATAACAATAAGTTTTCCCACTTACAGAATATTTAATAATTGTTCCTTAATTTTCTCCAACTCATCTTTCATTTGAACTACAATTTTCTGCATTCCTGCATCTGATGATTTTGAACCAATTGTATTTATCTCTCTACCTATTTCTTGTCCGATAAATCCAAGTTTCTTCCCAACAGGAGAATCTGTTTGCATAGTTTCAATAAAATAATTCAGGTGAGCATCTAAGCGAACTTGCTCTTCAGTAATATCTTGTTTTTCTAAGTAATAAATTAACTCCTGTTCAAACCTGTTTTCATCAATATTTTTAGTGTCAATTTCAGCTAATTTATCCGCTAAACTTTGTTTTACCTTTGCTATTCTTGCCTGTGCAAAAGGAGCAACCTCAACCAATAAAGTGGCTAATTTATTAATCCTAGCAGTAATATCAACTTCTAATTTTTTCCCTTCATCCATTCTGAATTGTAGGATATTTGCAATAGCAGTATCTACTCCTTTAGCTATTTCATCCCACTCATTATCATCTGCTTTCTCCTCTCCCTTCACCAACACTTCTGGCATTTTCAAAAGGCTTGGCATTATCTCCTTAGCATTTATATTTAAATCATTTGTTATGGTATCAATCTGAGAAAAATACTCTTTTATAAGTTCTGTATTCAAAGTATATTTTGCATTGGATTCTGAGGACTCTCTCCAAATAGACAATTCAATTTTACCTCTTTTTAATTTTTCAGAAAGTAGTTTTCTAAGCCCAATTTCTTTATCTCTATAAATAGAAGACATCTTTACATT
Organism: Flavobacteriales bacterium; assembly: GCA_018664745.1. GTDB lineage: Bacteria > Bacteroidota > Bacteroidia > Flavobacteriales > BACL11 > UWMA-0277. Next base: position 22,253 of record JABJNS010000055.1, read on the forward strand.
GGCATCTATTTGTTTTGAATTAAGCGACCTTACTTCAATAGTAAAGTTAGCATTTGTTAGGTTTAATTCGGCTTTTCCATAGCCTGTCATTGATTGAATCATCAGAGAAATATTTTTTGCAAATTTAAGAAAGTTTATTCTTCCTTTCCTTTAAGGGACGAACACTTACCAAATACACACCAATAAAAATAATAATTGCCGAAACAATCTTCATTTCATCTAAGGCGTCCGAACCCCTAAATATGGCAAAAAGGGTAGCCAATACGGGTTGCAAATAAATATAAATACTTACTGTTGATGGGTTAAGCAACTTTAATGCTGATGAGTTAAGCAGATAAGCAATTACAGTAGTACATACTACCACAAACAACACTTCCCAAATAATTATTGGGGGGAAACTAAGCCAATCAACAGCCTTTAGTTCAGTATAACCAAAGGGCAATACATACAATAGCCCAAATCCAAATACATAAAACATAACAGTTATCGGGTGATATTTCTGCATCAAAGGTTTTACCAATACCAAGTACAAACCATAACTTGCTGCATTAATAAACACAAACATATTCCCCAACATATAATTAGTATTGCCACTTACATTTCCACCATTTAGGATTAAAGTACTAGCACCTACCAAGCCCAATGCTATCCCTATTCCTTTTCTGATATTTATTTTTTCAAACAGAATAAGGGCTGACATTATGATTACTAATACAGGATTAATCGTCATAATAATAGCCGCATTAATTGGAGTAGTTAAGTTCAGCCCTTCAAAAAACAATATTTGATTTATGGCAACACCAAATACACCACATATTGCCAAACGGAGGATATCTTTCTTGGCCACCTTTTCATTCACAAACAAAAAATAGAAGATTGAAAATAAAGTAACCGCCCCAGTTACTCTCAATAAAATAAAGCCTGAAGGCTGAATAAAATCAGGCATTACATCTTTAGCAAAAGTATAATTGATAGCATAAATTAAGTTCGCTACAAATAAAGAAATATGAGCTAATACTATTTTATTCAAGGGATTAATTTTTAGCAAAAGTAAAATTAATTACTCCAAATTTAATACATTTGTTAAGCAAATAAAACCTAAAAATTACAATGAAATTCGGAACCAAAACTATACATGCAGGACAAGAGGCTGACCCAACTACAGGGGCAATAATGACTCCTATTTACCAAACCTCTACTTATATACAAGCCTCTCCTGGCGATCATAAAGGATATGAATATTCTCGTACAGGAAACCCAACAAGAAGTGCTTTGGAAAAAAACTTAGCGGCTTTGGAAAACGGTACCCATGGTTTATGTTTTGGTTCAGGACTTGGAGCAATTGATGCTATCATCAAATTATTATCTCCTGGTGATGAAGTAATTTCAACTAATGATTTATACGGAGGTACTTATCGTATTTTTACTAAGATTTTCGAATTCTATGGTATTAAATTCCACTTTGTTGGAATGGAAAATGCAGATAAAGTAGAATCCTACATCAATGAAAATACTAAAATGATTTGGGCAGAAACACCAACCAACCCAATGCTAAATATTATTGATATTGAAAGTTTAGGTACTATATCCAAAAAGCACGACCTTATTTTTGTGGTGGATAACACCTTTGCTACTCCTTATTTACAAAGACCTTTGGATTTAGGGGCTGATATCGTTATGCACTCACTTACAAAATACATGGGAGGACATTCGGATGTAGTAATGGGAGCTGCAATCTGTAAGGATGATTCTTTAGCGGAAAGATTATATTTTATTCAAAACTCTTGTGGTGCTGTTCCTGGCCCTATGGATTCTTTCCTAGTATTAAGAGGAATAAAAACCTTACACCTTAGGATGCAAAGACATTGTGAAAACGGAAAAGTGATTGCTAACTTCTTGAAAGATCATCCTAAAGTAGGAGATGTATATTGGCCAGGGTTTGAATCGCATCCTAACCATGATGTTGCTAAAAGACAAATGGATGACTTTGGAGGAATGATATCATTTAATATAGTAGGTAATAAATTAGAAGATGCTGTAACTGTAGTATCTAATACGCATTACTTTACTTTAGCTGAAAGTTTAGGGGGAGTAGAATCATTATGTGGTCACCCTGCAAGTATGACCCATGCTGCAATTCCTAAAGAAGAAAGAGAAAAAACTGGAGTTGTTGATTCTTTAATCCGTTTATCAGTAGGTATTGAGGATATTGAGGACTTAATTGCTGATCTGGATCAAGCCCTAGCAAAACTATAAGTGAATAAAGTTGCTCTCATAACAGGTACAGGTGGTGGAATCGGCAAAGCTACAGCTGAGCTTTTACTTAAAGAAGGATATCTTGTATATGGCTATTCCCGAACAAATAAGATTAATCATCCTAACTTTACCTTTACCAAAATTGATTTAAGTGACTTAGCTCAGGTCAATGATTTAACATTTCCTACTATTAATACTGATGATGTGCTGCTAATAAATAATGCGGCCACCATTGGTACTATTGTTCCTTTTGATAAAAAGCAATCAATCGATATCATTAAGGAGTACAATCTCAACTTAGTTGCACCTACTATATTATGTAGGAAATTCATTACTACTTATCCTGATGATAAAAAGCTACTCATTAATATAGGGTCTGGTGCAGCCAATAGTCCTATTCAATCTTGGAGTACTTACTGTGCAACTAAATCTGCATTAGATATGCTCACAGAGGTAATTGCTACTGAGCAACATGATAATTTAGAAGTTTTTTCTGTACACCCTGGAGTAGTAGATACTAATATGCAAAAGGAAATCAGGAATTCTGACCCAAAATCATTCCCACTTTTGAGCAAATTCACAGCCTATCACAACAACAATGAGCTAGAAACAACCACAATTGCTGCCCAAAAGCTCCTTTATATTATACAAAATTTTAGCGAATTCACCAAAAATATACTCTCAATTCGTGATGTTAACTTAAATTAGGGGTTTTCTTCCTTTTTTATGCAAAAACACACCCTTTACAACTGTATATCAGTAAGTTATACGGTTTTGTAATTTTTAACAAGTTTGTGTTTAAAACCATAGGATTTTACATATCTAAAAAACATTAAAAACCAATTTAATATTTTGTTTATCAGTAGGTTATGTTATTTATTAGTTGTTAAAAAGTAAAATTTCCTAAAAACAGCATTCTAAAAGAAAAAAGTAGCAAATCATTCAAAACAAAGCAATTATGTTCTAAGTTTGGCATCAGTATTAACCAAATTATTTTTTATTATGGACAATGTATTTAAGTATTTCAATGGCTTTTTTAAAGGCTTAACAGGTTTAATCATGACAGTTTTAGGACTAGGTGTAGCAGTAGAAATCCTTTTTGGAGGAGGCGCTATGTTTGGAATGACTGTGATTGACAATGTGATGGCAGTTATTAACGGACTAGGAGGAGCTGGGTTCGGAGGATTAGTTGGATTATTAGTTTTATTCTCGCTTTTAACTAGCAAGTAAGATTAATTAGATGTACTATATAAAATAGCCCTGCTTAACCGTAGGGCTATTTTGTTTTAATAACTTATATTTGACCACATCAAACTAATCAGATGAAAAAATTATTTACTAAAATAACAGAAGCCATTAAGGATTTAACTGCAACAGCCCTAACATTTTTATGTTTAGGAGTAGTTGTTCAACTTCTTTTAGGCGAAAAAATATTAGGATGGGATCCTGTAGGAAACATTCAAGATGCAGGAAGTTCCTTTATAGGAGTTATTGCCCTAGTAGTATTGTACTTACTCTTTATTGATAAGAAAGCAGAATAGATTAATGGGCTTCTAGCCAATTTACTCCTTCACCAATATCAACTATTAAAGGGACTTTAAGTGTAACTGCTTGCTCCATTTTCTCTTTTACAAGCGATTTCAATTCTTCTGATTCGCTATTATGCATATCAAAAACTAATTCATCATGAACTTGCAATAACATTTTAGATTGCATTCCTCTTTTATCCATTTCTACTTGTACATCAATCATAGCTTTTTTCACAATATCAGCAGCTGAACCTTGTATAGGTGCATTAATTGCATTTCGTTCAGCCACTGATCGCATTACAGCATTACGGGAATTAATATCGTTTAAATACCTTCTCCTTCCCATTACAGTTTCAACATATTCTTTTTCTCGTGCCTGCTCAATTGACCAATCCATATACTCCTTCACTTTTGGGAACTGCTCAAAATAATTATCAATAATCTCTTTTGCTTCAGTTCTACTGACTCCAATATTTTGCGAGAGTCCAAAAGCTGAAATGCCATAGATAATTCCAAAATTTACTGCCTTTGCTTTTGAACGCATTTCTCTATCCACATCCTCTACTGGCACTTTATATACTTTAGCTGCTGTGGCTGAATGAATATCAACCCCATTATTAAAGGCCGTAAGCATACCCTCATCTTTACTTAAACTTGCCATAATCCTAAGCTCAATTTGGGAATAATCAGCAGCCATTAAAGTATAATTTTTATCTCTAGGAATAAATGCCTCACGCACTTTCATTCCTCTTTTAGTACGGATTGGAATATTCTGTAAGTTAGGATTTACAGATGACAAACGACCTGTTGCAGCAACCGATTGATTAAAGGTAGTGTGTATTCTTTTAGTAGTTGAATTTACTATTTCCGGCAGGGCATCAACATAAGTTGATAATAATTTCTTTACTGCTCTAAAATTTAATATCTCTTCAATTATAGGATGACTATCTTTCAGTTTTGCAAGTGTTTCTTCTGAAGTAGAAAATTGTCCAGACTTTGTTTTTTTAGGCTTTTTACTCAATTCCATCTTTGAAAATAAAATCTCTCCCATTTGCTTTGGTGATGCAATATTAAATTCTTCACCAGCAAAGTCATGAATTTTTTTTGTTTGAAGTTCCAGCTCATTTGTCAATTCAATACTGTATTTATTAAGCATTTCAACATCCAAAGCAATTCCCTCATTTTCAATTTTTGCCAAAACAACAGTCAAGGGAATTTCAATATCTGTAAATAAATTCCATACCCCAACCTCCTTCAATTCTTTTTCAAAAATAGCTGCAAGGTTAAAAATTATTGAAGCTTGCTCTGCTGCAAAATCAGTTATTAATTCAGAATTTAAAGAAGATAATTTAACTTTTGTTTTCCCTTTCCCAACAACTGATTGCTCATCAATCATTATTTTATTCAGGTAATTATCCGATATAACATCCAGAGCATGGCGCATATCAGGATGCAATAGATAATGTGCTATCTCAATATCAAACAAAGTACCTAAAACTTCAATTTCCTCACTTGACAATACTTTAATTGCAAATTTCAAGTCATAGCCAAGTTTATCAATAGCTACATTTTCAAAAAGGGATTTTATTAATCCCTTAGTATCTTTATTAAATGGAATATAAAATCCATTATCATTTGTATGGCTCAAAGAAAAACCAACAATTTTAGTAGTTAAAGCTTCTTTCGTATCTGTAATTATTTGAAAAGAAAATTTACCTTCATTTTCAATTTCTGATTTTAACTGACTTAATTTATCAGGATCAGTTATCAATTCAAAATTAGTTTTTTCAATCTTAGCAGGGACAGATGTTGGCTGAGAAAATAAATCAAATTGAGCAGTAGGTTCTGCTGCTGGTAATTTTTCAATCGTTTTTTTCTCAACCTGCTCTGTTGGCTTATTAGGTTTCGCGCTACTCCCAAGTATTCTAGGTAATATCGTTTTAAACTCCAATTCTTCAAATAAAGAAATTATCTTTTCTTCATTTTTAGGTTCCATAAGCATAGCATCTGCATCAAATTCAATTGGCACATCAGTAATAATGGTAACTAATTTTTTACATAACAAACCAATCTCTTCTGAAAGCTCAACCTTCTCCTTCATTTTTCCTTTTAGCTCATGAGAATTGGCAAAAAGTCCCTCCATAGAACCGTATTGTTTTAAAAATTTCTGAGCTGTTTTTTTTCCTATTCCTGGAATTCCTGGAATATTATCAGCAGTATCACCCATCATTCCCAAATAATCAATCACTTGATCCACTCTTTGGATATCAAATTTTTCCAATACTTCTGGTATTCCCCAAACAGCTGTTGGCTGCCATTTATTTCCAGGACGATACATAAAAATATTCTCAGAAACTAATTGAGCAAAATCCTTATCAGAAGTCATCATGTAGGTTTGGAATCCTTCTTGCTCAGCTTTTTTGGCTAAGGTTCCAATTACATCATCTGCTTCATATCCGTCCATATATAATTTTGGAATATTAAATGCCTCCAACAAAGTGTCAATATAAGGCAATGCATCACGCAAACCATCAGGCATTGCTTCTCTGTGGGCTTTATATTCAGGATAATCAACATGCCTTTGTGTTGGTTTTTTTCTATCAAAAACAACTGCAATATGACTTGGCTTTTCTTTTTTAATTACTTCATTTAATGTATTTACAAAACCAAATACAGCTGATGTATCTAAGCCCTTTGAATTTATTCTGGGATTTTTAGCGAATGCAAAATATGCTCTATATATTAAAGCAAATGCATCTAAAAGGAAGAGTTTTTTTTCTGATTTCATCTTTCGTAAAAATACAATTTATTGCGTTATTTAATATGTAAATGTTTACTTTTATTGCATCAAGAAACACTCATGAACAAAACAGAACGAAAAGAACTTTTTGGGATTTTATTTATCCCTTTCTTATTTTTACTTTTAATGTGGATTGTTAAAATTATTGAACTTAATTTTAATCTCTCATTCGTTAGTTATGGCGTATTCCCTAAAAGTATAAGCGGATTAAAAGGTATTTTTTTTTCTCCTTTTATACATAAAGATTTTGCCCATCTGATTAATAATAGCTATCCAATAATAATTTTAGGCGGGATGCTTTTTACTATGTATCGAAAAATTGCTCCTCAATTATTTTTGTGGTTATTTTTCATTTCAGGATTTTGGCTTTGGATAATTGGCCGTCCTTCTTTTCATATTGGGGCAAGTGGAATCATTTATGCCTTAGCCTCCTTTTTATTAGTCAGTGGATTTATTCGAAAAAATCCAAGATTATCAGCTATTTCTATGGTAGTTATTTTTCTATACGGATCAATGATTTGGGGAGTACTACCAACAAAACAAGCTATTTCATGGGAAGGACATCTAGCTGGTTTATTAGCAGGAATTTTAGTAGCTTTCTTTTATAAAAATGAAGGACCAAAACGGAAAAAATATCAATGGGAAATTGATGAAGAAATAGAGGCTGAATTATTAAAAAATAATCAGCAGGACTTTTACTACACTTTAAAAAATGAAGACAAACCTAATTAAACTTTAGGCGGCTTTATAACCCCCCAATTTGATGCAAACCATGTTCTTTCATGGAAATAATAAAACATTAATTTTGCGACTCTATCAAGAGCAACTAACCAACCTACTGAACTTTTATCAATAGGTTCAAATCCAAAATAGGGAGGTAAATATGACAAAATAAAAAATGTTGTCGTCATTGCTAATAAATTCCAACTTATTGCTTTTAAGAAATGTCTTCTTCTTCTGATTTTTACTTTACTCATTTTTTTACTTTTCGGGTTACAAGTATACTAAAATATCTGCACAAAAATACATGCTTGTATTTGAGTGAAAAGATGTATTTTCGCACCTCATGAAAAAAATTAGAAATTTTTGCATTATTGCACATATTGACCATGGTAAATCAACTTTGGCTGATAGATTATTAGAATTCACAGGGGCAGTTACTGAGAGAGAAGCTGAGTCTCAACTTTTAGATAATATGGACCTTGAAAAAGAAAGAGGA
>JABJNS010000056.1 GCA_018664745.1 Flavobacteriales bacterium
AGAATATGAAGGAAAAGAAATAACAGAAGTTCATTTAGTAGGTGGTGTTCACCCAAAAATGGGACTACATTACTTTATTGAACTTATTGAAAAGATTAAAGAAATCCGTCCAGATATTCATGTAAAAGCATTTACAGCAGTTGAACTTGAATACATGTGTAGAAAAGCAAAAGTAAGCTACAAAGAAGGGTTAAAAATGCTAAAAGATGCAGGACAAGATTCCCTACCAGGAGGTGGAGCAGAAATATTTGCAAAAGATGTAAGAAATGAGATATGTAAGGACAAGTGCTCTGCAGAGCAATGGCTTGAAATACATGAAACTGCACATAGTTTAGGAATGCCTTCAAATGCTACTATATTATACGGACATATTGAAAATCCTAAAGATATTATAGATCATATGAGCAGGTTAAGAAATCTTCAAGATAAAACAAATGGTTTCAATACTTTCATTCCTTTAAAATACCGTAACGGAAATAATCAAATGTCTCACATCAAAGAAGTAAGTGTTATTGAAGATATGAGATTATATTCCTTTGCAAGAATTTTCATGGATAATTTTAATCACTTAAAAGCCTACTGGCCAATGATTGGAAAAAAAACCACACAAAGCTTATTGGCTTTTGGAGTAGATGATATTGACGGAACAATTGATGACACTACAAAAATCTATTCCATGGCAGGTGTTGAGGATCAAAATCCAACTATGAGTACTAAAGAAATTGTTACTTTAATTAAAGCTGTAGACCGTACCCCTATTGAAAGAGACACTATTTACAATACAATTAAGGAATATTAAATCTTAAAGCTGTTGATGATTGGCATATTTACGCCACTTCTCAATTAGCTGCTGCATATCTTCTGCTAAATCTGAATCAAAGAATACTTCCTTATTAGTTATTGGATGTGTAAAGCCTAATGATTTTGCATGTAAAGCTTGACGGTCACAAATTTTAAAACAATTGTGTACAAACTGCTTATATTTTGTAAAAGTAGTTCCCTTTAATATCCTATCACCTCCATATTCTTCATCATTAAAAAGTGGATGACCTATAGATTTAAAATGAGCTCTAATTTGATGGGTTCTTCCTGTTTCTAATTTACATTCAATTAAAGTAGTATATCCAAAACGTTCCAACACCTTATAGTGTGAAACAGCATGCTTTCCATATTCACCATCAGGAAAAACATCCATTATTTTTCTATTTTTTAAACTTCTACCAATATGCCCAGTTATTGTTCCTTCTTCCTCTTTTACATCTCCCCAAACTAAGGCAATATACTTTCTATTCAAATCCCTATCTTCAAACTTTTTAGCCAAAGTAGTCATGCTATTTTCATTTTTAGCAATCACTAAAATTCCAGAAGTATTCTTATCAATTCTATGCACTAATCCTGGTCTTTCCTCTTGTCCCATATTAGGCAGATTTTGAAAATGAAATGCTAAGGCATTTACTAAAGTTCCATCATAATTTCCAAAACCAGGATGAACAACCATACCAGCTTCCTTGTTAACAATTAATAAATCATCATCCTCATATGTAATTTCAATCGGGATATCCTGTGGTAATAACTCATTTTTTTCCTGAGGATAATCATACACAACTGTAACTACATCATCACCTTTTACTTTATAATTGGATTTTACAACTACATTATTTACTTTAACATTACCTGCTTTTACAGCTTGTTGAATTTTTGACCTAGTTGCAAACTCAACAAAATTTTGTAAATACTTATCCACTCTTAGAGGATTTTGTCCCTTATCTGCAATGAATTTATAGTGCTCAAACTTTTTCTCCTCCATTCTACTCAATTATAAATTTTTGAAAACTTCTATCTTTATCATTCTTAATTTCAATAACATACATCCCTATGGGTAATTCTGCAATATTTATTTTACAATTATTTTTACTTTCAAATAATTGTTTTACTAACATTCCTTGTAAATTATAAATTGAAATTAAATTATCTGTTGTACTTGAAATAATATTAACTATTTGATTTACAGGGTTTGGGTATACTATAAATGAATTTTCTATTTCATTAATTGCTGACAAAATCACTTCTTCCAAACTTACAATTGGTCTTATCATCCAAGCACCAGGATAAGCAGAATTGTTCCAACCCGACCCAACATTATAGAACATATAATCATTAGCTAACTTATTTTTATCTAAACCAATATTTAACAAATCACTTGTAGTTTGTTCCCAACCAACATAAAAAATACCAATCATTTGAAATAAAGAATCTAAATAATAATAATGAAAATTACCTAATTCAGTATGCTCAGGATATACCAGTTGCTGATGAATAATATTTCCTGGCTGACCTCCATTATTGTCCCAAACTGTAAGATGAAATGAAATGTGACTTACAGAATCTAACATTTGCGGAAAATACATTTGAATAGCTCTAAGTGTGTCCGGACGATTGAGTTTAAATTGATATGCAATTTTTGCTCCACTTGTATTAATACCATAGGCTGATTCAGCAACTCCATCATCATAAGCAAAACTTGAGTTAAAATCTTGAACATAAAGCAAGGTATCATTCAATTTATTATCATCTAAACCAGTACCTAGAATATGTTGTATCATAAATGAAACGCTATCAGGAAATAATGAAGTGAACACTGAACTATTCACAATAATAGGAGGATTAGTAAATTCAAAATTTCCAATAGAATCATAATCAAAAACACTAACATTTCTACTTGGTCCTGCAGTAGGATAATGAGCAATTTGGATATCATTTTCAAAAATATTATATTGATAATCTATATTGATACTTGCTCTATTATTTCTTAAGAATATAGCAGCAGTATCATTCATCTCAATTGCTTCATTATTCTTAAAATGAGTCCAAGGCATTTGCTCGTACCTTTTTAAAAAAGAAGGAGCAGAATAAACAAAAGAAACATCATTTAATTTTATTGTGTCATTAGGATTTAAAAACTCATCCAGCTTAACATAATCAATGTGCCAATGGTCAAAATTCCCTGAAAGTGTCGCATAATTCCTAAACCTAAATTGAAATGCATTGTGCAAAAATATTGGTTCATAAATCAAAGTAATTACTTTTTCAAATTCCTGCATAGTTTGCCCATTAGAGCTCCAAACTTGCTCCCATCCTAAAGTATCGTTCTTGAATTCTAAAACTAATTTATCTTGCATTTGTGGAGCATCCCCTATACCTTTTCCCTGAAAATAAAACATTAAGTAAGCGGTATCAACAGCTGACAAATCAATTTCCTGAGACAATAAAGTATCAGAAGGTTCAGATGGATTAGCTTGAGAATAATCTCTTGCAAAACCATGTTCATCTAAACCGTCAAATGTAGCAACCCCAACCGTTACAGGATTAATAGGGTAAGTTCGATTAACAAAAATACTGCTCTGTTCCCATAATTCAACATCAACAATAGATGAATTATAAGAGAAATCATCAAAGAAAGGCAGAGTAATTGCAGACTTATTTTTTCTAACTAGTAATTTTTTAGTTTTTAAAATAGGATTACTCACTAAATGTGAAATTACCTCTTGCCCATTTAAGAGTGAAGCATAACATAAAATAATGATAAGCAGAATATTCTTCATTATAGAGTATTGGTTTTTACTTTTTCAAAAAACAAATCCATTGCAGAACCAATATTCAAAGTATTATCATCATTCCCAATTGGAAACTGCTTATAAATAACTGCTGATGCAGAATCTTGCACATTAGATTTAAAAATTTCAGCACCAATATTCAAAGAAGTTGACTTTAGTATAATATTCGCTTCCACTCTAGTTAAACCAATTAAATTTGGGACAATTACACTTTGTTTACTTAGGCCTTTTCCTACAACTAAATCAACAATTGTACCAATATACAACTCTTGTCCTATATCAATTTTTATGCCATTAATTTTATAGCTCAACACCTTATTGGTTGCAATATCAGCCAGATATTCAAGGTTCCCTATTTCCAATCCATTTTTCTCTAATTTCCGTATAGCTTGACGCAATGACAAATCATAAATATCAGGAAAAGCGACCTTTCTTGATTGCAAAGAATTAATGGTTAAATATATTTTTCTATTGCGCTTTACATCTGATAAAGGCTCAGGATCTTGATTAACTACAATTCCTTTCTCTCTACTCCTATCAAAAATAGAGTCAATAATTACCACTCTAATATCATTAGCTGCAGCTACAGAATCCAATTGGGTAATTTGCAAATTATTAAAATCAGGAACAGAAATATACTTGTTATGTAGCGTGTAATAATCCAAATACTTTAACCAGCCAACAAACAACAACACCAAAGTAATTAGTGCAAGAAGAGCATGTTTATAAAATTTTTTATCTTTAAGAGCAGATAGCATTTGAATCTTGTTTTTCTTGTTGAATAACGATTTACAAATATAAAAATTATGAATGCAAAGGAGTTTGATAAACAATAAATATTTTGTTAGTTTGTTTTAGAATATATAAGATGAAAAACATTGCAATTTTAACGGGTGGCGATTCAGCTGAATATGATATTTCTATCCTAAGTGCCAATACCGTATTACAACATTTAAACCCTGAATTATTTAAGGGCTATATTATTCATCTAAAAGATGATAAATTTACTGCCCTTATTAATGATGAAAAAATTAATCTTGATAAAAATAATTTCACTTTTAAACTAGAAAATAAGACCATTTCATTTGATGCTGTTTTCATGGCATTGCACGGACCTCCTGCTGAAAATGGAGAAATCCAACCTTATTTTGACAAACTAAATATCCCTTATACCTCTTGTAATGCAAAGGTATCAGCTCTAACTTTTGATAAATACAAATGCAATACAAAATTAAAGCAATTAGGATTCAATTGTGCACAATCTTATATGTATGCAAAGGGAAATGAAATTGATATAGACACTATAGTCGATACAGTTGGACTACCTTGTTTTGTAAAACCAAATGGTGCTGGTTCTAGTCATGGAATTTCAAAAGTAAAACAAGAAAGTAAATTAAATTCAGCAATTAATTATGCATTAAAACATGATAAAAAAGTGCTCATTGAACAATTTATTGACGGAACAGAAGTAAGTTCTGGAGTCTTTTTTAATGGAGAATTAATTCAAGCTTTACCTATTACTGAGATTGTAAGTGAAAATGAATTCTTTGATTATCAAGCAAAATATGAAGGAAAATCTGAAGAAATCACTCCTGCAAGAATCAGCAAACAACTAACTACTGAAGTTCAAAAAACAACTATTAATATATACAAAGAGATGAATTTAACTGGCATTTGCCGTGTTGATTACATCATTATGAATGAAAAAGCATATGTTATTGAAATCAATACTATTCCAGGTTTATCAGAAGAAAGTTTAATACCTCAACAACTAAAAGCTGCCAAGTTAAAACTTTCAGCAATTTTTGAAACTTGCCTGTTATACACTAAATAATAAGTAATATATTAGCATCCTAATTTAGACTATACAATGAGCAACAGAACAAATGATGAAAAGCTAAGGATTCTTCAGGAAAGATTATCCCAAATAAAGAAAAAGCACGAGACACCTGTTCCTTCAAGATTTCAAAGAGAGGAAGTAATTGAAATTACTACTCCTGAAAAAAAGGAGCCAATTAATGAAAGAGAACCTTTAAATTTATCATGGGTTAAAAAAGTAGTAATTGTTGGGTCAGTTGCTTTTGGAATATATTATGGCTATACTAATATTGATTTCAACTCTCTAGTACCTGATCTTTCTTCAGAAGAAGTTGTTGAAGAACAAACTCCATTTGAATTAGAATACAAGTTAAACCTTACAGGAAATCAATTGGCAATAATTGGCTCTTTTGAAGATGAAGGTTCTGCTAGGGCTATGGTAAATGATTTAGTAGTAAAAGGATTTAAATGTGATTATTTCTTTTTACCAAAACAATCAAATAGTACAGATGAAATTTATAATGTATTTATAGGTCCTTATGAAAATGAAGAAGAAACCAATCAATGGACTAAAAACTTAGAAACAGAATTTACGATTATAAATCTTTAATCTAAAAGATATAGAAGAAAGAAAACCCACTCATTGAGTGGGTTTTTTATTGTCAAAATTATTGAGCTTTACTTTGCGTAACTTATCGCTCTTGTTTCTCTAATCACAGTAACTTTTACTTGCCCAGGATAAGTCATTTCATTCTGAATTTTATCAGATATTTGGAAAGCTAATTCTGAAGCTTTTTCATCAGTAACTTTTTCGCTTTCTACCACAACCCTTAACTCTCTACCTGCTTGTATTGCGTAGGATTTAAGTACTCCTGGATAACCTAAAGCAGTTTCCTCTAACTCTTTTATTCGCTTAATATATTGGTCAGTCATGGCCCTTCTTGCTCCTGGCCTTGCCCCTGAAACTCCATCACAAACTTGAATAAGTGGTGCAATTAATGAAGTCATCTCTACCTCATCATGATGAGCACCAATTGCATTACATACTTCTGGTTTTTCTCCATATTTCTCAGCTAACTTCATACCAATAATAGCATGTGGTGTTTCTGCATCATCAGGAGATACTTTTCCAATATCATGCAGTAAACCTGCTCTTTTAGCATACTTAGTATTCAAGCCTAATTCAGCAGCCATAGTCGCACACATATTTGCTGTTTCACGCGAATGTTGTAAAAGATTTTGTCCATAAGATGAACGGTAACGCATTCTACCTACCATCTTAATCAATTCAGGATGTAAACCATGAATTCCTAAATCAATAGTAGTTTTTTTACCAATTTGAATAATCTCATCTTCAATCTCCTTCTCTGTTTTCTTCACTACCTCCTCAATTCTTGCAGGGTGAATTCTACCATCAGTCACCAATTTATGCAAGGATAAACGAGCCACTTCTCTCCTAACTGAATCAAAACAAGAAAGTATAATTGCTCCAGGAGTATCATCAACAACAATATCCACCCCAGTTGCAGCTTCAATAGCTCTAATATTACGACCTTCCCTACCGATAATTCTTCCTTTTACAGCATCACTATCAATATTAAAAACTGAAACAGCATTTTCTACTGCTTCCTCAGTTGCAATCCTTTGTATCGTTTGTATTACAATTTTTTTAGCCTCTTGCTTTGCAGTAAGTTTTGCCTCCTCAATTGTATTATTTATGATTGTTAAGGCTTCAGTTTTTGCTTCATCCTTTAAGGTATCCACCAGTTGAGCTTTGGCCTCATCAGCTGAAAGATTAGAAATTTCTTCTAATTGTTCTACTTGCTTTTTGTGCGATTTATCTAGGTCAGCTTGTTTTTTATCTAATACCGATCTTTTCTGATCAATCTCTGTCTTTAAAGTTTTAAAAGAAGCATCTTTTCTATTTACCTCAGCTAATTTCTGGTTAAGCGTATTTTCTTTCTGCTTTACCCTTTGGTGCGCATTATTGATATCATTATTTTTCTTATTAATAACCTTTTCATGTTCTGACTTTAACTCAATAAACTTTTCCTTTGCTTGTAAAATCTTTTCTTTTTTAATTTGCTCAGCCTCCTTATTTGCTTCTGAAATAATGGCATTTGCCTTTCCTTTATTTTTTCCGTTTAACACTAAAAAAGCAATACCTCCTCCTGCTATTAAAGCGACTAAACCTACTATAATTGTCTCTATCATTTTAATTGTTGTTTTAATTTAAAAATCCCGTATTAAAAACTGAAAAACTCCATTATAACATGGATAGGGTTGCTAACATATTGCAAACTTCCACTGTCTCAAATTGAGAACCCTTACGGGTTGAGGCCTGTTTTTAACACATTAAGTCAATCCCCAATACTTTAAGTGTTGAGTTTAACAATAACATTAATACGGGATTAAATTGTTTTATTTAAAAGAACTTTTTATATATTACTAGATAGTAGAGCTTCTATTTCGGCTAACTTTTCACTTACACCATCATCCTCTACTACTTTTTTATTACTTACAGATTCAAACTTTGAAGCATACTCTATAAGGCACATGGCAAGTAAATCTTGTTTGTCCTTAATAGCATAATT
This sequence comes from Flavobacteriales bacterium, assembly GCA_018664745.1. Lineage (GTDB taxonomy): Bacteria > Bacteroidota > Bacteroidia > Flavobacteriales > BACL11 > UWMA-0277. The sequence goes on from JABJNS010000056.1 coordinate 8,027, forward strand.
TTCTTCATAAAACTTTAGGCGCTCTTCTATTTTTTTAACAGCATTCCTAATGAATTCTTCCGATTTACGCTCAATCTTCATTGGATAAATACGATTCGCTATATGTAATTTTATCGATAACTTATCCACTAAGCTTGATTCTATTTATTTAACAATGCAATACATTTATCAATCTCCCGTACATACTCATTAATCTTTAATCGTGTTTCCTTCACCTCCTGCTTAGAGGCATCAACTGATTTAGAGATATTCATGAGCTTTATCTTCTCTTGCAGATTTAAAACTTCTTCTTCTTTTAACTTCAAAGCTGCAATTGAAGCATTATTTTCTTGCTGTAACAGTAACTTTTCTTGCTTGATTTCCTCATACTTAGCAATGAACTTCCCAAGCTTAATTTCTATGTTATTTACAATATTCTTCACCCGAAAATAATTGTTACAAACTTAACGATTTTAAATACACTAAGGATACAATTTTGATGTTATATTTGCTGAACTTTTCAAAACCTTAATAAATTCTCTTATAAATGAAGTTAGTTTCATCTGTACTATTGATTATCACACTTTTATCAAACAACCTTACTTTTGCCCAGGACTACCAAGCACCACTTGATTTTCGCTTATTACTTTCTGGTACTTTCGGAGAATTAAGAGGTAATCATTTTCATGCTGGAATTGATATAAAAACAGAAGGAGTTGAAGGGCAAAAGGTTTACGCCATTGCTGATGGGTATATTTCAAGAATAAAGGTATCTACTTGGGGGTACGGAAAGGTAATTTACATCACACACCCAGAAACTGGACACACCTCAGTTTATGCTCATCTTCAAAAATTCAGCCCTAAAATTGATAGCATTGTAAAAAAGGAACATTACAAAAAAGAAAGTTTTGAAATCAATTTTTACCCAAATAGAACTGCATTAACAATAAAAAAGGGAGAAATAATTGCTCTATCAGGAAATAGTGGAGGAAGTGCTGGAGCACACCTTCATTTTGAAATAAGAGATACAAAAACTGAACACCCAATTAACCCTTTGCAATTTGGCTTTAAAATCAAAGACAATATTGCTCCAACACTTAAAAAACTAAAAATTTACGCTTTAGACACTACCCTTATTAATGGGTATAATAAAAGTAAAATTATCAGCATTGATAAAAAAGATAACAAGTACTCAATTAAAGACACAGTAACCATAAATGGTGCTTTTGCAGTTGGAATATTCACTTATGACAAATTAGATGGTAGCTATAATAAAAATGGGGTATACAGTATAAAACTTTGTGTTGACACAAATACTTGCTATCAGTTTAAAGTGGATGAATTGGACTTTAGCACAAGCCGATACATCAATGCACATGTGGATTATAAAGAAAAGAAAGAAAGCAAAAATAAATACCACAGATGCTACATACTTCCTAACAATAAACTTGACAATTATAGTAATTTAGTAAATAATGGAATCATAAGTATTAAAGACACATTACTTCACAATGTAAACTTAGAGGTAACTGATATATATGGAAATATTTCCACATTAGATTTTAAAATAAAATCAACTAACAATCCTGTTTTAAATAGATGTCCATTACCGAAAGATACCTTAAGCACACATTTTAGTTTAGGTAAAGTTAATATCTTTAAGCAAGAAAACATTGAACTTCACATGGAGGCTTTTTCATTGTATGAACCCTTAAGGTTTCATTACAACACAACTGATTCAGTTGATGGCGTGTTTGGTAAAGTTCATCATGTGCATTTCAATAACACACCTGTACATAAAAAATATGTACTTTCCATTAAGGCTAATGTAACTGACAATTTAAAAAGGAAAACTTATATTGCAACAACTGATATGAAAGGAAACTTTTGGCATATTGGAGGAACTTGGAAAGATGGGTTCCTTAAAACTAAAACAAGAGAGTTTGGTGATTTCTGTATTATAGCTGACACTACAAACCCTGAAATAAAAGGAGTGAATATTTTTCCTGGAAAAGTATTCAATACCCAAACTACAATTAAGCTAACAATAAAGGATAAAAACAGTGGCATTAAATCCTACAGAGGAGAAATTGATGGCAAGTGGATATTAATGGATTATGATTACAAAAGAAATTTATTACGCTTTGATATTGAAAAATCCTTAACAAAAGGAAAGCATACTTTTACTTTAAAGGTAATTGATAATGTAGGAAACGAAAAAAACTATAAAGCTGAGTTTACTTACTAGACCAAAAAGCTAAACGATTTCCTTCTGTATCCAAGAAGATTCCTTGATAGCCAATTTCTTTAGCAATAAGGGTTTTATCTAATAACACCTCCCCTCCATCAAAATAAACTATAGTTCCTGTTTTGGAAGGAGTACCTTCCCTTACAATTGCTCCACCAACAGAATTTTCAGTATGCCCCCAGAAACCATGTAGTACTTCTCCTATTTTACTCTCATGAATTGGCAGTCCCAACAAACTTTCATAGAAATTTTTGGCTCTATAAAAATCAGTAACATGAATTTCTACCCAAGTGAATATATTATTATTTGGATTCATTATCAAAGAATGATTTAAAGTAAGCTGCTAGTTCATCTCTAACAGCAACATATACTTTCAACTGTTCTTGTTCAGTTCCAGTAGCATCAGCAGGGTCAGAAAAACTATTATGAATTAATTGTTTTGCCTTAGGATATATAGGGCAAATCTCTTTGGCATTATCGCAAACCGTAAACACATAATCAAAATCAATATGAGCATACTCATCAGCATGATTGGACACATTATTAGAAATATCTATCCCCATTTCCGCCATAGCTTTTACAGCATAGGGATTTACTTTTTCAGGTTTTGTTCCTGCACTATACACTTCCATCTCAGGAAAAAAATTACTTATCAAACCTTCTGCTATTTGTGAACGACATGAATTTCCTGTACACAGGATTAATACTTTATTCATTTTTAAAAATTATTGTTTTATTAAACTGCATGTAAACAGCATAAATTATATTAATAAGAAAACCATACACCATCCAAACACTATCTAAAATTAAATAGACATAAACATGAAAAAAACCAATCATTAGTAAAATTAGTGTACAAATATTAATACTCCTAATAATCTGTACTTTTAATATATCATACAATAATATAGTTCCACAAATATAAATTAACCCTACATACTGAGTCATTAACAAAGCCCCAGTATTATTAACTTCAGTTAAAAATAAATCAGCCAAAGGCAACCTAGGAAATAGCATAAATACTAATCCGTAAATAAAATAGAAACTTGAAACAAAAAGGGGATGCAATAATTACTTTCTCTTTTTCATTGAATTGATTTTTTCAGCACAAATATAATAATTTCTAAGTTTTAAAGTTTATTAACCTACATAATTCTATTTTTGCAACATATGCGCAAAGGGCTTTTACTTTCATTCTTATTATTATCCTTTTTAGGATTTGGGCAAACTATCAATGGGCTTGTGACTGATGAGGACAATAACAGCCTCCCTGCAGTTAATATTAGTGTTTTAGGAAAAAGTATTGGTGCTATATCCAATAATGACGGAACTTATAACTTAGACATCCCTGCTAATCGTTCAGTAGTAATTGGCTATAGTTTTGTGGGTTATCAACTGGAAAAAATAAGAATCCCAATGTTAAAAAAGGGGCAGACTTACACCCTTAATATTCAACTTAAATCGGCATCAACTTTATTAGGTGATGTAATTGTAACCGACCAAAAAAGCAGAAAAGAAAGTTTTAGCCGCATCAAGCCAAAACATGTAAAAGTATTACCAGGAAATAGTGGCGGAATTGAAGCTATACTAAAAACTCTACCAGGGGTAAGTTCAGCAAATGAGCTCAGTTCGCAATATTCAGTGAGAGGTGGAAATTTTGATGAAAACCTAGTATATGTAAACGGTATTGAAGTATACCGCCCGTTCCTTGTCCGTTCAGGGCAACAAGAAGGATTAAGTTTTGTGAATACAGATATGGTAGGAAGTATCCTTTTTTCAGCAGGGGGTTTTGCGGCCAAGTATGGCGACAAAATGTCATCAGTATTGGACATAACCTACAAACGCCCAAGAGAAAATGCAGCTAGCCTACAACTAAGTATGCTAGGAGGTTCAGCACATGTTGAAGGAACAAATAAAAACGGAAGGCTTTCTTACTTGATTGGTGCAAGGCACAAAACAAACAAGTATCTATTCAGTGCCATGGATACTGAAGCAGATTATACTCCAGAATTTTACGATTTACAAACCTTTATCAATTACGAACTCAATACGGATTGGCAAATTAGTTTTTTAGGAAACATCAGCAAGAACCAATACACTATGGTTCCTAAGAATAGAGATACTGATTTTGGAACTATCAATGAAGCCCTAAAACTAAAAATATATTTTGAAGGGCAAGAGGTAGATAAATACGAAACTTACTTTGGAGCTTTAAGTACCACCTACCACCCCAACACTGAACTAAACTTACAATTTACCACCTCAGCTTTTCAAACTTTTGAGCAAGAAAATTTTGATATACTAGGAGAATATTGGCTATACCAATTGGAAAATAATTTAGGTTCGGATGAGTTTGGTGATGTTGCTTTTGACAGAGGAGTTGGAAAATACATTAACCATGCAAGAAACAGCTTGAGTGCGCGTGTACTTAACTTTTCACACAGAGGAAACTACAACAAAGAAGCTATAAAAGTAGATTGGGGTTTCCGTATGCAAAAGGAAGAAATTGAAGATAAAATATCAGAATGGAACTTGATTGACTCAGCCTTTTTCAATTTTCCACATCCTGACGACTCAATTGGACTACCCTCCAACCCTGACCAACAGATTGTAATGAGTGAGTTATTAAAAACTCAAATCAATTTATCATCCTACAGAAATTCAGGATACATGCAAGTATCCAAAGACATAGGTAACCTTACCTTAAATGCAGGAACAAGAGGAAGTTATTGGACATATAATGAGGAACTTTTACTAAGCCCTAGAGCTTCCTTAGCCTATGCGCCAATCTGGGAAAAAGATGTAGTGTTTCGTGCTGCAACAGGTATTTATTATCAATCGCCTTTCTATAGAGAGTTGCGTACCCCAGAAGGAACACTTAACCACAATATAAAAGCACAAAAATCCACTCATTATGTATTAGGAACTGACTACCTTTTTTACAAATGGGGACGACCATTCAAGTGGATAACAGAAGTATATTACAAGGATTTGGAAAACCTAATTCCTTATAAAGTGGACAATGTACGCATCCAATATTTAGCCAATGACCTATCTAACGGATATGCAGCAGGGATAGACATAAAAGTTAATGGCGAGTTTGTACCTGGAGTAGAAAGTTGGGCAAGTTTATCGGTTATGAAAACAGAAGAAGATATTGTTGGCGATACAAAAAAAGATGCTAACGGAAATACGATTGATGTAGGTTATATCGATAGGCCTACTGACCAAAGGGTTAATTTCTCTATGTTCTTTCAGGATTATATACCTAATAAACCAAACTACAAGATGCACTTAAACTTAGTGTATGGTACAGGTTTACCTTTTGGGCCTCCTGATGGAGAAAAGCACCAAGATGTATTAAGAATACCAAACTACAGAAGAGTAGACATTGGTTTTTCGGCAGTACTTAAGGCTGCTGACAAAAAGAGTAAACTCAAGTGGCTGAATGCGTTTAATAGCATCTGGGTTAGTGCAGAAGTATTTAACCTGTTGGATATTAACAATACCGTTTCTTACCTATGGGTTGCTGATGTTTCGGGTA
>JABJNS010000057.1 GCA_018664745.1 Flavobacteriales bacterium
GATCCATCTGCACAAACAGCTCTGTCAGATGAAGAAGTAATACACAAAGAAGTAAATTCTAATCTTTATCATATCTCATATAACATTGAAGGAAGTAATGAAAAACTTACTATTGCTACAACCAGACCAGAAACTATTCTTGGTGATTCTGCAATATGTGTAAACCCAAATGATGAACGATATACTCATCTAAAAGATAAAAAAGCAATTATTCCTTTATTGAACAGAGTAATTCCTATAATCTTTGATGAATATGTAGATATGGAATTTGGTACAGGAGCACTTAAAATTACGCCTGCACATGATATAAACGATTATCAATTGGGTGATAAACACGGGCTAGAAACAATTGACATCCTAAATGATGACGGAACATTAAGTGAAGCTGCTACCCTATATGTTGGTAAAGATAGATTTGTTGTAAGAGAAGAAATTGCAGTAGACTTACAGAAAAAAGACTACTTAGTAAAAACTGAGGAGTACCAAAATAAAGTTGGTTTTTCAGAAAGAACAGATGCTGTAATTGAACCAAAACTTTCTATGCAATGGTTCTTTAAGATGGAGTCATTCTCAAAACCAGCACTGGAACATGTAATGAATGGTGATATTCAGTTTCATCCTCCAAAATTCAAAAATACTTACCGCCACTGGATGGAAAATATTAAGGATTGGTGTGTATCTCGTCAGCTTTGGTGGGGACAACAAATTCCTGCTTATTTTTATGAGGGCAATAAATATGTTGTAGCAGAAAGCAAGGAGGAAGCTTTAGCATTAGCACAAAAAGAAAAACCATCCGTAACTATGGCAGACTTACGCCAAGATGCTGATGTACTGGATACTTGGTTCTCATCTTGGTTATGGCCAATATCAGTTTTTGATGGAATCCGTAATCCTGATAATGAAGAAATAAACTACTACTACCCTACTAATGACCTTGTAACTGCACCAGAAATTTTATTCTTTTGGGTTGCAAGAATGATAATGGCTGGGTACGAATACCAGGATAAATTACCTTTTAAAAATGTTTACCTTACAGGAATTGTAAGGGATAAGCAAGGAAGAAAAATGAGTAAATCCTTAGGAAACTCACCTGACCCAATTACACTTATGAAGCAATATGGTGCTGATGGAGTAAGAGTTGGAATGTTATTTTCTTCCCCTGCTGGTAACGACTTGCCTTTTGATGAAGGATTATGTGAACAAGGGCGTAATTTTTCTAATAAGATTTGGAATGCTTTCCGTTTGATTAAGGGTTGGGAAGTTACTGATATAGAGCAGCCAGAAAGTGCAAAACAAGCGATAGATTGGTTTGAAAATAAAATAAGTAAAACAATTACTGAAATTGATGAATCCTATAGTAAGTATCGAATTTCGGAAGCCTTAATGGGGACTTACAAATTAGTTTGGGATGATTTTTGTTCTTGGTACCTAGAAATGGTAAAGCCTAATTATGGTAGCCCGATTGATGATATCACTTATGCTAAAACGATTGAGCAATTAGAAAAAATACTAAAACTATTGCACCCATTTATGCCTTTCTTATCAGAAGAAATATGGCACTTAATTGATGATAGAAAAGAAGATATAATTGTTGCAGAATGGCCAAAAGCAGGAAATGTAAATGAAACTTTATTATCCGATTTTGAAAACGCCAGTGAAGTTGTTGCAGGAATTAGAACGATAAGAAAGGAACAAAATATTGCAAATAAGGATCAATTGGAATTATTGGTGATTGACAACCAAAAACCTAAACATAATCTTGATGCTATAATCACTAAATTAGGAAACCTAACAAGCGTAAATACTACTGAAGAAAAACCAAATGGTGCTTTCAGTTTTATGGTAAAATCAAATGAATACTTTATCCCTCTAGGAGATAATATTGATGTAGCAGCTGAAATTGAAAAATTACAAAAAGAGCTAGATTATACTAAAGGATTTTTAAAATCAGTTGAAGGAAAATTGAGCAATGAACGATTTGTAAACAATGCCCCCGAACAAGTAGTGGTAAACGAAAAAAACAAAATGGCTGATGCTAAAGCTAAAATTGAAATCTTAACTGCTAAAATTGAGGACTTTAGAAATGCTTAGAATCCTTAGTTTACTACTGATTAGTACTTTTGTTTTTGCCTCATCTCCTATAGAAAAAGAAGGCCTTAGTGGGCACTTTGATTTGGGATTGAATTACACCCAAAACATTGACAAAACTTTGCAGTTCAATAATGTTTTTTTGGCCAATTACAAGCACAAGAAATCAGCAATAAGCCTGAATAATAACATCTCTTTCATTAGTAAAACAGGACAAGAAGAGGTACTAAACAAAGGGGTTCAGGATTTAAAATACTCATTAAATACCAAAAGATTAGCTGCAGATTTAACATTACAACACTTATATGATATAAGCCGTTCAATTCAAAAAAGATGGACAACAGGAATAGGACTTTCCTTTGCAGTTGTAAAATCAGATATTGAAACGGTTCGTTTTGGTATTTCTACTCTAAGAGAAAGAGAAACACCAATTATAGGAGAGCAAGTAATGAATACTCGTATGAGTGGAAATATAGACTTTAGCATAAAACTCCTAGAGAATGTAGAACTGATAAGCAAAAACCACTATCAACCAAACATTGAAGATGCAGGAGACTTTAGGTGGAAAACAAACTTTTCAGTAAGGCTAACGCTTAATTCTCATTTTCTGTTTAGTTTTAATAATACTTTCAATTATGATAGTATACCTGAAATTGATATTCCTGAAATGGACTACCAATTGATTAATAGTATCTCCTATAGTTTTTAGAAACAAAGAATAATATGTATTTAGGCTTAGGCCCTTATGCTTAGGGCTCGTTCCTTATCCTGTTGGGCTTATCCCTTTTTTAACTGGGCATGCGCCCAAATGATTCGGGCATAAGGAATATAGTTTAGGGCGAGAGGAATAAACAATAAGGCATATGCCTTTAGCTTGCGGGCATGCACCCGAATGATTCAGGCGTACGCCCTATTTACTATTCCACAATGATTTTCTTCTCTACAGTACCATCATTGTAAATGTAGAATAGGGGAGTATTCTTTTTATAAGGTGTTTCTTTACCTAGTACATCCACTATGCGTAGGAGTTGTTTCTCTTGTTGTGCTATTTCATTAATAGGAGTTGTTAAAGGTTCTTCTGTTTCAACCAAAACAAAGTTGTCTATAAAAACACTATGTTGACTAATATTTCCTGTATCTACTTGTACTGTGATATATTCTTCTTCATTTTGGGTATTGAATACAATACTGTACTGTTTCCAAATACTATCTCCTAAAGGAGAACTATAAATGTGTGTACCAAATTGATTGTCATAATTAGAAGTGCCAATATGAACTAGATTGTTTAAAGGGTCTGAGCAAGCAGGAGTATCTACAGGAGGTGCAGGAGGAGGGTCTTTAATCCAAAAGCTTAATTTATAATTTTTTTTATTGCTTAAAGGTATGTTTAATTCTAATGACAACTTTGACTGCATCCAACCATTACCCTGAGGAGAGGTAAAAGGTTTTCCAAATAGATAAGCAAATCTATCGCCATCTTGTACTCCCCCCCCAAAAAAAAGTTTGGGAAGGACACCTAAGACATGAGTCTTGCATAAGAACAATAGCATACCCAAAAGAGGTAGAAAATGAGACAGTAGCATTATAATCTGATTGAGTATATAATTCTTCAAAACAATCAGTTGCATTATTCAACTCAAAACTACCATTTAGTATTAAGTTTTGTTGTGCCTTCATTAAAAAGGTACAACAAAGTAATAATATTAAAAATAATCGCTTCATTATTCTTTAGTTAGTTTTTGAGTAGCAATAGTGTTACCATTAATTTCTGCTAAATTAAGTAAATAAGTTCCGCTCGGCAAATGACTAATATCAATACTCAATTCTTGCCTAGATGTAGCTTGATGCGTTTCAATAATCTGTCCTAAATTATTGATAACTTGTAATTGTACGATTTCTTGCCTACCAACCAATGTAATTTCAATTATTACCCTATCGCTTGCAGGATTAGGATACACTTTCAATTCATTAGTAATACTGATTTCATTTACACCCGTAATACAAGTGTCTACATATACATTTATGTCCTCTTTCACTACACAACCGTTAGTATCTACAGCTTCTACCATATACCAAGTATCGGTAGTAGGAGTATCATAAATAATTTGTCCTGTCATGCCATTTGTCCAAGCGTAAGAAACAAAGCCCGGAGAAGCTTCTAATAAAATAGTATCCCCTAAACAAATTTCAGCTGGGCTAGGTGCCGAACCAATCTGTAATGATAGAGATTGATGAAAGTCCAGTATCGTAAACACTACACTATCGCAAGAATTATTTGCTACAAAAGTATCAACATATTGCCCAGGTGTATCGTAAATATGACTACCAACTATAAGACTATCGCCATCACAAATACTTACTTCATTATAAGTTGAAAAAGGCATGAACTCAATATCATAATAGAAATAGTAATATTGGTCGCCTGCTACTGATGAAGTAATACTTACCGGACCTGAAATAAACGGATAAGCAAATGTTGTTGTATCGGCATTACCTCTGTATAAGCCAGGATTACCTCCATTTATTCCTAACTGATAATCAGTACCAATAGGTAATGTAAAATTGAAATTTAGATTTTGAATACCTGGATAAACAGTATGTGTTACTGACTCTAAAACCAGTCCACTACTGTCCCTTAATTCAAATGTAATTATATTGGTATCCAAAGCATAAACATTAGCTGATTTTATGATTGTAACAACTGATGCATCCAATAATAAATGTCCATTGTAATTGCTAAATGCCCCTGGTCCATTTACTGTGTCTAATATTCCTCCATTAACGCTTGCATAATTTGCAGTCTGTACGGTAAGATTAGTAGTAACTATACTATCGCAACCATTATCAGAAGTTAAAGTATCAAAATATGTGCCTGCTGCAAAGTAAGTATGTGTACCTACCATTATGTAATCACCCATACAAATAGTTTGGTTGTTTATGCTAGACCCAGGTGAAATTGAAAGAATAGTTAAGTTAGTAGTAATAATGCTATCACAACCTGCAATAGTTTGCAATGAATCAACATAAGTACCTGTTGTATCATATATATTACCATTGATAGTATAAGTTTCACCAATACAAATAGTTTGATTATTAGTAAAAGTAATATTAGAATTTACTATTAAATTAGTTAATACTATGCTATCACAACCAAGATTAGAGAATAAACTGTCAATATATAATCCAGTTGCATTATAAACATTTCCAGCAACTGTAATACTTTCACCATCACATATAGAATAGTTGGTTGGTTGAGAAGATTGTTTTACCTCAATATCATAAAAGAAATAATAGTATTGTCCTCCAGCACTTGAAGAGTTTAATGATACCAATGACCCAAAATTATATGGATAACTAACACCAGCATTACTTCTAAATAAATCATTACTATTACCACTTACCCCAAGCTCATAATCAGATCCACCAGACATAGTGTAATTAAAGTATATTCGTTGTCCACCAGGAATAACAGTGACCATTGTATCAGATAATATATTACCATTATTATCCCTAATCTGAAAAGTCTCCACCACTGTATCCTGAGCATATACTACTGCTGAGACTAACTCAGAAGCTATATAACAACTCATTTCTAGATGTTGTGAGCCTGAATAAAAACCACCACCACCTATAGAGTTATTTAGTATTCCCCCATAGATAGAATTAAATTGAGAATAAATTGTCAAGTTAATATGTACAATACTATCACATCCAATGGAACTTGTTATTGTATCGGCATAACTACCAGTAGAGTTATAAACTGAGTTTCCTACTACAATACTATCTCCATCACAAATTGTTATATCCTGATAAGTAGGAGTTTGAACAGTAAGATTTGTAGTAATAATACTATCACAACCTACAGTATTTTGTAATGTGTCAATATAAGTACCTGAAATATAATAATAATTGGAATCCACTAATATACTATCCCCATTACAAATAGTAATATCATTTACTATAACGGAAGCAGCACTAGTAAGTACCGTTAAATCAGTTATCACGACACTATCACAGCCATTAGCTGCTACAAGAACATCAGTATACACCCCAGTTGAATCATAAATATTTGAACCTACAGCAATTGATAACCCATTACAAATTGTAAAACTAAGAGAATCATAAACACTCGTATTAAAAGTATGATAACCTATATTATTCCAATAATCATTAGGGAGAACCATCCACTGATTAGCAGCAGAGTTAGTCCAAGAAGTATCACCATTCGCAATATTACATTTTCTGATTATAGTATGGTTTCTTGTTCCTGCAAAAGTACCTCCAATAGTCCAACCTTGCCCTGGATCGCCATTCCAATCCCCTAACCAATCTACTATTTCATAAGTTACCCCATCAGGAGCCATTGGGCTTACAGGTTCATTTCCGTAAACAAGTGCTATTCCATCATCACCATTACTTAAACTTCCAAATGTCATATTTGCTTGTGCTAAAATTAAAGAATCGGCACTAGGATGTGCTACAATAAACACATCCATAGGTAAAATTACGGATCCAGAATCAAAGTTATTCCAATATTCATATACACCAATAATAGTTGGGGAATTGCTAACTCTTGCAAAAGCATAATTTACTAAGCTAATGGTATCATTAGTAGGATTAAAAATCTCAAAGTATTTGTTGTTGAAACTTCCCTCACTCCATTCTGAAAAGAAAAGATTTTCATACACTAAAGAATAGTTACAATTTCCATCATCACAAGTAGCAGAAACATTATAATTTATTGCCAAAGAATCAGTACAACCACTTAAACCAATAGTTACTGTAGTAGTAATAATACTATCGCAAGTATTAGCTGCAGTCAATACATCTGTATAAGTACCTGCTACCGTATACACTGAACTACCAACTAAAACGCTATCCCCTAGGCAGATTTCAGTTATAACTGTACTTATAGCTTCATAAACACAACTACTATCATCAACAGTAGCTAATGTATTATAATTACAAGCTAAAGTATCAGTACACCCTAGCACTGATGTGAATTCACTAACTATTAAATTTGTAGTATACACATTATCATTAGAGTTTCCAGAAGGATAATCAGCAGCTACAAAAGCACCATAAAAAGTAGCGTTTCCTGAACCAACTGGAGGTGCTACCCAATCAAAGCTCCAAGAAATACTATTTACCAAAACTGTTGTACCTGCAGCCTCATGCGTAATTCTGTTAGAACCAACTCCTACATGTTTTGTAGTAGTAGAGTTTGTAACTAAAATAGAGCCTAACGCCTCATGCACTTCAAAACCATATTTACTAATTCCAGTTTGAGCTGCAGAAGCAGTAATTGTATAAGTATTACCAGGAACATAACCAGTAATAGGAATATTAGAAGTAATATTTACAATTGCTGAACCCGTATTTAAACCAAAAGAATTATGGCACTGTACACAAGAATTGTCACCTGGTGCTCCAGACATTCCCCCAGGAGAACCCGTACTCATACTGATAACCTCAGCTTGAGGATAAAAAAGAATAGATAAGATAATTAATGTTGAAAATGCAAGTAAAGATTTTTTCATGGTTTCTAATTTTTAAGAAACCAAATTTAAGAATTCTTAATTGAATAATAATCTGGAAAAAGAATAAACTAGCATTATTCTTATGTACTCAATACTTTACCTTAAGGAGGATTTTCGTTCTACACTTCCATTATCATAAATATAAAGATACATCTGAAGATTTGTTGGCTCATTAACTTCTCTTCCAAGCAAATCAAGCATCTTGAGTAATTTTCTTTTAGGTTGCTTTGTTTCATTCAAAACAAAAAGAGGTTGTTCACTGCAATTACCAGGCATATTTAAGTCCATCCAACTTAAGCGACCTGAAAGCCAAGTTTTTAAAAATTGTATTTCTTCTGTATAGGAATTTCCAATAAAATAATTAGGCCATACATTAGTACCTATAATATTCCATTTCTGAAAATTTCTTTGCTGAGCAGAATCCAATACAATTGTCAAATTATCAATAAACATAAAAAGTGAATCCTTATGTAAAGTAGTTTTCCGCAAACCTTCCCACCTGCATTTTAATTTATTCTGATAATTTGTATCCTCTAACAGCCGTTCAAACCAAAAAGGATTATCATCTCCACAAGAGGTATTTACCTCCCAACCTGAAGTTAGCCAACCATCACAATAATCAGCATTACCAAAAGCCAAGTTAAAATCCCAATAAGGACCCATAGTTAGCTTCCCCCCTTTACTCGTTTTATCCTTATACATATAAGTACTCAAGCGGTAAGCATCAATATCCTTTGCAAGTTCATTAATGATGTAAAAATCAATGAAGGAATTTACATTAGCATATTTAGCATAACCTACTGAAGTATCCGCAAAATTAGTAGCACTCAAAGCATTTTCAAAACTATCCACATAGCTTTCAATATATGTTTTTTGTTGAGGAAACAAATCATCTGCCTCAGGGTAATGATACTGGATTTTTAATGCACTTCCTGAGCCAATAGTATTGTAATTAGAACTCCAATAATCCCACCAGCTTCCAGTACCCGTAAATTTATCTACTTTTACAATATACCCCCCTGTCAAACTATCACCCGCTAAATCATCAGCATCTAATTTTGCAATGTCAATTCTATCATTATCTCGTTTTAGTTTTTCCATAAAAACATACACCCCCCTATAATCACCATTTACTACTAGCTCGCAATAACGAGTTCGAGAGGTATACCAACCCATTTTCCTACCGATATCAAAAGTAAGTACATTTCGCATTAAAGTTTTATCGGTATAAGGAGAATATAAAATCCAGTCATTTTCTGTTGGCAATCCTAAAATAGAAACATTGTTATTATCACCATTAGCTAGTTGTGTTTCCAATGCATAAGGTTTTTTAGGAAACATACTCTGTGAGGTTGACCCCCGATATTCTATACTGATTTTTCCGTTATACTCATTGTGAGGATCATTGATATTATTCATTACTCCTACTCCATTGTAAATAATTCCCATATCACAAACAATTCTAGGGTCGTCCATTATAGTTTGCCCGTTTGTATTTATAACTACAATGGGTAAATTAGAGGTTATTAAGTTTACTTGTCCTAAAACAAAAAAGGGGGAAAATAAAAGAGCTAGAACAAAGGGTTTCATTCAATAATAATTTTCTTTTTTACCGTTCCATCATTATAAATATAGAATAAAGGAATATTCTTCTTATAAGGAGTTTCTCTTCCTAATACATCTACTATTTGAATGATGTTTTTGTTTTTGTTTATATTTACTTCATTTAATGCTGTAGGCACATTCGTAACAGTAAAGTATATAGTATCAGACATACACATATTAGAATCAATAACAACAAGCCAATATAAACCATTACTTTGAGGAGATATTGAATTAAGAGTTTCTCCAGTATTCCAAAAGTAAGAGAGTGGAGATATTCCACTATTTACTGTAGCATCTAAATTCATTCCATTTTGAATTACCTGAGCGGCTACAAAATAACAACTACCATCATCAACAGTTGCTAATGAATTATAGTTACAAGATGTAGAATCAGTACATCCTTGAACGGCATTACTAAAACAAGAAGTTGTTACTTGCCAAGCTAGACTGTTATTCAATGCTCCATTATTTCCGTTTACCGATAAATCTGTTGCAGTTGTTCCTACACCATCATTTAACCTCCAATACCCTGCCAAGCTATTATAATCAGGGTGGACAGCTGTAACCTCAGTACACATCCAATTACTTATTGTAGTTGGAGAAAGTGTAGCGTTCCATAACCTGATTTCATCCAAACTTCCATTCATGTAAAAACCTGTACCACTCCAATCCAAAGCTCCAATTTTAAAGGATTGGGAAATCTGAGTAATTGTTCCATTTGCAGGGGTGCTACTGATTAAGACTCCATCTTTATATAAGTAAATATTACTTCCATCATAGGTAAATGCTAAATGTTGCCATTGATTTAAATCTAATAAATTACTGCCTAAAATATCAAAATTTGTTCCAGCAGAATTTCTAAAACGAGCTTCAACATTAGTAGAGTTTTGTAATTGTAAAAGGTAAAAATCAGCATCTAAATTGTTCCTAAAACCCATAATACCTGAGTGTGCTGCAGGATTAGCTTGAGGGTAAACCCAAGCACTCATAGAAAAAGTAGTGCTATTTGCAATAAGAGAAGAAGTATTAGGCATCTCTACATAATCCAAAGTAGAAGCGTTAAAATCCAGTTGATAATCGGTTTGTGCAAGTCCAATAAAAGGAATACACATCAATAGTATCAGTTTTTTCATATTTTATTTAATTATTAATTTTTTTTCTGTTGTACCATCATTATAAATATAGAATAATGTCATATTTGGTTTTGGAGTTACACTTCTACCAAATATATCTAATACTTTTATTAACTTTCTTTGTTTGCTATAATTATCAATTCCTGTAGCATTACAATCTGTTCTAAAATTTGTCCAACTATCCTTAGCCCAATTATTATTTGCCCAAGCAGTATCACCTACATTTATGCAGCTAAGTGAAGGATTATTCATTGCTGTAAAATAAAATAAGTTCTGATTATTACCATTTCTTAAATCTAATGACACCAGCTGATTAACACTACAATTAACTTCATATAAAAGTGGATTACTACTTAAATTCAAATTAACAAGTTGATTACCTCCACAATAAAGATAAATCAGACTATCAAAATCTTCTATTCCGGTTAGATCAGCTATACCCCTAGAAATAACATATAAAGAAGTAACAGTATCTATACTTGCAGTTTCAACATAATCATCAAAAACCATATCAAGCCCCAAATTAATTAATTCTTGTTCAAAATTATCATCAGGAACAAAAGTGAATTGCCCAACAACAAACATTGGAAGACAAACTAGTAAGAGAAGTATTTTTTTCATTATTTAAGTATTATTTTCTGTTCAATACTACCGTTATTATACGTATATAAAAGTAATACATTTTCAGAAACATTAGTTTTCTGACCTTGAATATTGACAATAGATATTAATTCCTTATTGCTACTTACATCCAAAACAGAAGATAAAAGACAACTCGTACTAAAATAATGATGTGCATCAATATTACCTGACTGCCCATTCCATACCAACCAATTAGTATTAGCAACTGCTATATCATTTACATTTATACAGTTTAAATTTGGATTACCCCAAGTAAAAAAGTAATTCAACATTGATTGATTACTAATATCTAACTGAGAAAGATTATTATTAGAACAAGATAACCAATTCAATTGAGGATGAGCTGAAAGCAAAAGTGATGAGATATTATTTCCTGAACAACTAAAATGCTTTAATGAAACATTATCACCCAAGTTATCAATTGTAGATAATTGATTGTTATCACAAACTAAAACATACATATCAATTCCAGCAACATCCAAACTTGTCAGATTATTATCATTACATCTTAACTCTGTTAAAAATTCATTATTACTGATATCTAAATAAGACAGCTGATTTTTATAACACTCAAAATAAAGTAAGGAAGTATTCGCACTAACATCTATCTGATTAAAATTATTATGATTACACTTAAAGGTTTGTAAATTTAGGTGATTACTCATATCAATATCAGTTAACATATTTCCTGAACAATCTAAAAAAGAAAGGTAGTTGTTTGATAGATCTAAAGTATCTAAACTATTAGAAGAGCAATCCAAGTAAGAAAGTGATTGAAAGGCTGCTATTCCCTCCAAAGATTCAATAAAACACCCTGAAACAATTAAAGAATCAATTGAATTGATGTTTGAAGTAAGCACATATCCATCTACAAAATTATCATAACCTAAATTAACTAGCGCTAATTCAAAATTTGCATCAGGAATTGAAGTTATTTGAGTATAACCAAAAAATGGAAAACATAAAAATAAAAGTAATACCTTATTCATTATTTTTTAATTATTTGTTTAGTAAACACCTTACCATCAAGATTCAAACTTACAAAATAAATTCCAGATTTCAAATTATCAATAGTAATTTGCATTTTATTTTCTCCCTTAATACATCTATTTTGATTTCCAATTTTAACTAATTTACCTAACTCATCATGTAATTTAAAGCTGACTAGTCTATTAGTTTTTAAAGTAAACTCTATATTAACTATACTTGTTACAGGATTAGGATAAATATTCATTTCAAAATCATCTGTCAATACAGTTTCTACTCCTGAAAGCACCCCATTAGCTGAAGTTAAGTTGGTTTGGAAAATTCCATTTCCATGCGTACCTACAACCAATAATCCATCATTAGCTCTGTAGGTTAATGTTTCAATTACTACTGCTCCAATCTCTTGGGAAGCAACTTGTTTCCACACTGTATTTTGCCCATCCAGATTAGCTGTACCAAAAAGGCCAACAGAAGTCCCTACTAAGTACAAAGTATCGTTTCCTAAAGGAATAATTTTAGCAGTACGACAAGAAGGACCATTACCTGAACCTGAAGGGTTTTGTTCCAAATTACCAGCTACCTTAATCCAGCTTTGCCCCCCATCAATACTATGGAAAACTGAATAAACTGAATAGTTGGAGTAAATAACCATCAGCTCATCTGCATTTTCAGGATTAACTGCAATATCCGAACAATAAGCATTACTTGCAATAGGAATATTTGGCAACTGAACAACAGCTGGATCACCAATATTAGCATTATCAATTCTATAAATATACTTATTTTGCGTACCTAAATACACAACATTAGCAGGAGAAACAGATGGCTCAATAGTTGAAATTTTTAGAGAAGAATTTGGAAAAGTATCTGATAACATTTCCCATCCTAAATCATTTTTTGCATGTGAGTTATTATATGCGATATTTGCAATATCATTATTTCTCCAAAGTTTATTTTTTGCAGCCATATAGATAATATCCGAATTTTCATCCATCACCATAGGGTTAATAAACATATAGTCATTACTATCAATTGAGGCAGGGTCCATACGATTAAAGGCTAATCGGTTTGCATTTGTATCTAACTTCATTTTATACATAACTCCTCTTTGAATTGTTAAGTAAAAATCTTCCTCATTATCAGCAATACCACCAAAAGCACCATCTCCATTAAAAGGCATGTTCCAATGAGTTTGTACATCATCAGAAAAAGTAATAAAATTACCATTATCCTGAAAGCCACCATGCATCACCTCAGAATTAGCATTTCTACTAAGGGTAACCCCATAGAGTTGTGTTGTGTAGTAGCCATTGTTCAATGAAGTCCAAGTTACTGTATCTGCAAAAGTATCAGCAGACTTAAACACTCCCCCATCAGTAGCTGATAAGATAACATCAGTATTAGAAGGTAAAAATAATAAATCATGCTGATCAGGATGATGATTAGGGTACACGCCCCAGTTACCATCCCCTTCAGAAGAACCAATTAGGTAACCTCCAATAATCATAGTATTATTTGGTGTAGTAAATCCGTCAGAAGAACGCCAAAGGTTAGTACCCCCAATATATACTGTACTTGGGTTATCAGGGTGAACTTTTACTAATAAATCATACCCACTTTGTGCATTGAAATTATCAAAAGAAGATGCTTGATTAGTTGGTATATTTAAGGAAAGGTCATTCCAAATTGTTGTTGCTGCATTATATTTCCAAAGTGAAGTCCAAGTTTCACCATTAAAGAATATATCCGTATGCTGACCATAACCATCAGTTTCTGCAGCTAGGAAATACACCTCATCCTCACTACTAGGATTCACCCCAATTGCAATTCTACCATAAATACCAGCAAATGCGGTATCAGTAATATTTGTAAAATTTTGCCCATCAACTGAACGCCAAATTCCTTTATCGGTACCATCAGAACTTAATGTTGCATAAACCACACCACTTGGAGTAACCTCAACATTGGTATAATAGGCACTCCCTCCACCCAATACTTTTGTCCAAGAAGCACCCCCATTTTCACTTCTGTAAATTGCAGAATACACAGCAGCATATACCACATCCAAACTATCGTTAGAAGGGTCAGTCTTTACATTCCAAATAAAATCAAAATCAGAATCAAAACCATTGGTATTAGTTGCTGTAACAGCTAAAGAATCCCAACTTAAACCTCCATCAGTACTTTTATAAATACCATTACCTTGATAACGAGCACCTCCACCACTTGCTGAGCTTCCTGTAAGCTCACCACTACCAAAATACCAAGTATCCTCATTTCCTGCACGGGTATCTTGTGCAACACAAGTAACATTGTGCAATTGATTATTTCCTGTTGTCATTGTCCAACTTAAGCCCCCATCAGTTGAGCGAAACATACCTCCACTAGCTCCTCCTGCAAAAAGAATGTTTTCATCTTGCACATCCATAGCTAAGGCACGAGTACGACCCCCAACATTGTACGGCCCTCTATGTTTCCAATTTGCTTTTGACATAGCTGTTGACTTTGGCAAAGTTTTAGCAAAAATCATTTCTTTTTGTCTTATATTATTTGGTATTTCTCCTGTAGTAGGGTCAGCCAAACGAATGCGTTCCCACACTACCCTTTCAGCAGGATTATCTGATGCATAATAAGCTTGTTTATTATTTGTTTGTGTGCAAGAAGCCAAAAAAGTTAAGCTGATTGCAAAAAGTAAAATTCTGTTCATTTTATTGATAGTTTTGTTTTGGTAAAGATAGTAATACTTGCTTGTTGATGGTTATTAGTTGCCAGATGTTTTGGTTGCCAGAAAGAAACAATAGAATATAAAGCAAAGTGTAAGTAGCAAATCCCGAATAGTAAAATAAACAGTACCTACAGTTGAAAAAAGATACGAACAGTTGAAAAGTAATCCCCAACAGAAAAATAAATAGCAGGAACAATAAAGTGCAAAGTAAAATCTCATTCGCTTTACTCATGTTGAAGGGCAATATAATAAGTTAAATATTTTATATTTGCAACCTGAAAATATAGAAGAAATGGAACAAGTAGAAAGATATATCCCTAAACATAAAGTTAGAATTGTAACAGCCGCCTCTCTTTTTGATGGACATGATGCTGCCATCAATATTATGAGAAGAATTATTCAAGCAACAGGCTGTGAGGTAATTCATTTAGGACATGATAGAAGTGTAGAAGAAGTAGTAAATTGCGCCATAGAAGAAGATGCAAATGCTATTGCAATGACTTCCTACCAAGGAGGACATACAGAGTACTTAAAGTACATGTATGACTTACTACAAGAGAAAAAAGCCACACACATAAAAATATTTGCTGGTGGCGGAGGTACTATCCTACCAGAAGAAATAACAGAACTTGAAGCTTACGGAATAACAAGAATATATCACCCAGATGATGGTAGAGAAATGGGGTTACAGGGAATGATAAACGACCTAATTGAGCGTTCAGACTTTTTAGTTGGAGAATATTTGAATGGAGAGGTTTCAGCAGTAAAAGAAAAGAATGTAAATGCAATTGCAAGGTTAATTTCAGCAGCAGAAAATTGCCCAGAAAAACACGCCTCTACCATATCTGAGATAAAAGAATTGGCAAAACAATCCGACACTCCTGTACTAGGAGTTACAGGAACAGGTGGTGCAGGAAAATCATCATTAGTGGATGAGTTGGTAAGAAGATTCATTATTGACTTTCCTAATAAAAACATTGCCATTGTATCAGTTGATCCTTCCAAAAGAAAAACGGGAGGTGCACTGTTAGGAGATAGAATAAGAATGAATGCCATAAAATCTGACCAAGTATATATGCGTTCATTGGCAACAAGGCAAGCCAACTTAGCCCTATCAGCACATGTGAATGATGCATTAGATGTCCTAAGAGTTGCTAATTATGATTTTATCATTTTGGAAACTTCAGGTATTGGGCAATCCGATACTGAAATTATTGAACACTCTGATGTTTCTCTATATGTAATGACTCCAGAATATGGTGCTGCTACACAATTGGAAAAGATTGACATGTTAGATTTTGCTGACCTCATCTCAATAAACAAGTTTGATAAAAAAGGAGGATTGGATGC
>JABJNS010000058.1 GCA_018664745.1 Flavobacteriales bacterium
AATCAATAATTTCATAATTATTACAGCCCAAAACTACCCCCAGAATATTTTTTCCGATATCATGCACATCTCCTTTCACAGTAGCCAACAGCACTTTCCCTGCTTTGCTACTTGCTGTTTTTTCTTGTTCAATAAATGGGGTAAGCACAGCTACTGCTTTTTTCATTACTCTTGCACTTTTTACTACTTGTGGCAAAAACATTTTCCCTGCACCAAAAAGCTCTCCTACTAATCCCATTCCGTCCATTAATGGTCCCTCAATTACATCTAAAGGACGTACTGATTTTAAACGTGCTTCTTCAGTATCCTGCTCAATAAAAGCAACAATTCCTTTTACCAAAGCATGAGATAACCTCCCTTCAACTGACTGCTCTCTCCAAGATAAATCCTCAACTCTTTGCTTTCCTTCTCCCTTTATGTTTTCGGCCAAATCTACCAAGCGTTCAGTAGCACCATCATTTTTATTCAATAGTACATCTTCTACTGCTTTCAGTAAATCTTTAGGGATATCTTCATACACTTCAATCATTCCAGCATTTACAATCCCCATGTCCATTCCATTATTAATAGCATGAAACAAGAATGCAGAATGCATAGCCTCACGTACAATATTATTTCCTCTGAATGAGAAAGACACATTACTCACTCCTCCACTAACTTTCGCATATGGTAAGTTTTCTTTTATCCATTTTGTAGCCTTAAAAAAATCAACTGCATAATTATTATGCTCCTCTATTCCTGTTGCAACCGTTAGTATATTAGGGTCAAAAATAATATCCTCAGCAGGAAAACCAATCTCATCCACCAGAATACGATAAGCCCTTTCGCAAATTCTAATTTTATCTGAATAATCTACTGCTTGCCCCTTTTCGTCAAAGGCCATAACAACAACTGCTGCTCCATATTTCAAGATAGTTTTTGCATGCTGTTTAAATACTCCCTCCCCTTCTTTTAAGGAAATAGAATTAACAATTCCTTTTCCTTGTATGCATTTTAATCCTGACTCAATAATATGCCACTTGGAAGAATCCACCATAATAGGCACTTTGGATATATCAGGGTCTGATGCAATTAAATTTAAGAAATGTGTCATACACTCCTTTCCTTCCAACATCCCATCATCCATGTTGATATCAATGGCTTGCGCACCTCCTTCTACTTGGTGCAATGCCACTTCTAATGCTTCTTCTAAATTATCTTCTTTAATTAGTCTTTTGAATTTTAAAGATCCCATTACATTGGTACGCTCGCCAATATTTGAGAAATTACTTTCTTGTGAAATTGTAACTGCTTCCAACCCACTTAGACGCATTTCCTTTTTAAGTGCTGGGATTTTCCTTGGAGTATAATTATTTGCAATGCGTGCAAACTCTGCAATATGATCAGGGGTAGTACCACAACAACCTCCAACAATATTAACCAAATTACTTTGCATAAAATCTTCTAATTGAGCACCCATTGCTTCTGGGCTTTCATCATATTCTCCCATTTCATTGGGCAAGCCTGCATTAGGATATGCACTTACATAAAATGGAGCTTTTTTTGCTAATTCACTAACATAAGGACGCATAGCTTTTGTACCCAAAGCACAATTAAAACCTACACTTAATAATGGAATATGAGAAATAGAATTCAAAAATGCCTCAGCTGTTTGACCAGAAAGTGTTCTTCCGCTTTCATCTGTAATTGTTCCTGAAACCATAATAGGAACTCGAAAGTCTTTAGCTTCAAAAACATCTTCAATGGCAAACAATGCAGCCTTGCAATTGAGGGTATCAAATACAGTTTCAACTAATAACACATCAACCCCACCATCCAATAAAGCATTTACCTGCTCAGTATAAGCATCCTTCAAACCATCAAAAGTAATGTGCCTGAATGCAGGATTTTCAACATCAGGAGAAATAGATGCTGTTCGGTTTGTAGGGCCAATAGCCCCAGCCACAAATCTTGGTTTATTGCTAGTTGAACACGCAATAGCTACCTCTTTTGCAATTTTGGCAGATTGAAAATTTAACTCGTATACAGAAGATTCTAAACTATAATCTGCTTGGGCAATAGTAGTTCCACTAAAGGTGTTGGTTTCAATAATATCTGCCCCAGCATCTAAGTATTCTTTATGGATTTCCTTAATAATATCAGGGCGCGTGATGGAAAGTAAATCATTATTTCCTTTCAAATCATAAGTATGGTTTTTGAATTGTTCTCCTCTAAAATCTTCCTCAGAGAGTTTATATCTTTGAATCATAGTTCCCATTGC
>JABJNS010000059.1 GCA_018664745.1 Flavobacteriales bacterium
ATAAACATTGAGCAAGATACTGTTTTCATTTACTCCCAAGAAAAGGAAAGAGTTAAGCCATTTAAACGAACAAAAAGAGGATACAAAATAGTTTCAGATAGCATTCCTTTTGAAAACACAAATATCACATTAGATATTCAAAGAAGTAAGAGTAGTGATTTTATCTTGTCAAAAAACTCAAGTGGCTACTATTTTCAAAAAAAGAAAGATAAAAATAAAAAATGGCTAAAACCTCTAATCTCTATAAAGGTCGATACAATACAGGAATCTGAGATAACTAAAGATAAAAAAAATCTATCACTAGAAGAAAGTATAAACTATAATTATCAAATCACTAAAGATGACCTTGTTCTTGATGATTTCTTTACATTAGAAAAAGAAAGTAAATGGATTGTAGAAGAGGTTAACCTTCTGCTAAAAGTTCCTACTGGAAAAACTATCTACTTAGATCATAGTTTAAACAACATAATTGATGACATTGAAGATGGAATGTGGGATGAAGATATGCTTGGTCATTACTGGAAAATGGAAAAAAATGGACTTACTTGTCTTAGTTGTCAGTAGAAATAAAAATATATATTTACAAAATGAAAAAAGTCTTCTTTTGTATAGTAAGCACCTTTTACCTGCTTACTAATGCTACTGCTCAAACTAATTCTCCCACCGATACAATAGTTAGCTCTACTTTAAATGGTACTATCTTGGATGAAAAAAATCAGCAAGCTCTACCCTATGCAAATATTATAACCTTAAATAACGGAAAAGGAACGATTAGTAACGAACATGGAAATTTTACAATAGATATTGCTAACTTAAAAATGAATGACACTATTCGTTTTCAATGTATTGGCTACAAAATAAAAGAGTTAACGATTGAGCGTATTGCAAATAATGCTCCAATTCTGTTAAGTGAAAATATTTACACCCTTGATGAAGTATTAGTTTTAGGAACTACACCTGACCCAGTAGAAATTGTAAAAAATATTTTAGCATATAAGGATTCCAATTATCGGACAACACCTCATAAAAAACAAGTTTTTATCAGAGAAAGAAGTTCTACAGAATTTGAAAAATACAAGATAAGTCTATTAAAAAATAATATTGAAGAGCTAAATACCGACCTTTTAGAAAAAGGATTGAATTCTGCCCAGAAGTTCAACCTTTCTTACTCCGATTTTCTAGGAAATCATTATCAAAAAATTGATGAAGAAGGAAAAATAAAGCATAAAGTCAGTCCGATTAAAATTGTAAAGCTACAGGAAAAAGAGGAAGAAGATAATATGGATGGATTAACAGATTCATTTAGTGAGATACTTAATAATACACAGGATAATGAATACTGGAAGTTAAAGACAGGAATATTAAGCTTTAAAGTTGATGTTGGCGAATCACAAGTTAGCATAGGAAATGTTGAGAAAGAAGATACTATTAATACTAATCCAACAGATTCGCTAATTAATGACAATATTTCCAAAGAAAAAAAATCAAAAAAACTGTACAATACTTACATGTATGATGCCAATCAATTTAGCAGCTTAAATAATGAAAAACAATGGGATTTTTTATATCAACCTAACCATTATAATTACAAAATTACAGGAGGTAATTTAGTGCAAGACGAACAGGTTTATATTATTGATTTTACTCCAAAAAGAAGAGGGGAATATGAAGGAAGGATTTATGTGAGTATTGAAACAAATGCCATACTAAGAGCCGATTATAAATACGCAAAAAATAAAACAGGAACGAATATAAACCTATTTGGGGTAGGATATAAACAAAGTAATTTTGAAGGTTCAATTTACTTTAAAAAAGTAAATGATCATTATAGACTTAAGTACTTATCCTACCAAAGCGAATATTCGATTAAGTTAAACAGAAAATTTGCATTCGTTAAAAAACAAAAACGAAAGTTTTTTGATAAGTACATAAATAAAATAAAATTTGATGTTGATTTTGTACAAAAAGAGAAAATATCAATAGAAAAATTAGTGATAAACCAACAAGAAATAACTACTGATGAATTTGAAAGCTATGAGCCAAAAGAAAAAATGGAAATCACATATATTAATCAATTTGACGAAAACCTTTGGAAAGGCTACACTACAATAACCCCTACCAAACAAATGAAGGAGTACAAAAAATTAGAAGAATAAATCATGAATAAAAAATGAATTTCATTTTCCGTATTATTTACCTTATTCCTTTTCTTTATTGATGAAGGCTACTATGATTTAACAAGTTTCAAATCTTTAGGAAATTGGATTATTTTCATTCCTTATGTAGTTGTAATTTACTTGATTCTTTCAGGAATGAATAAAGTGTGTTCCTTTATTTCAGGATTTTTCCAGGATTCAAAATCCCATTAGGATCAAATAGGTTTTTAATTCCTTTTTGTAGGTCCAATGCTTTTTCAGAAAAGACAATATCCATATAGTTTTTCTGCACCAAGCCTATACCGTGTTCGCCACTTAAAGTTCCTCCTAGCTTTTTAGTCAATTCAAAAATTTCACGAATACCAAAGGTTAATTTTGTATTCCAATCTTCATCACTCATCTCCCCTTTTACAATATTGATGTGTAGGTTTCCATCTCCAGCATGCCCGTAACAAACCGATTGAAATCCATATACTTTACCAATAGACTTTACACCTATTAAGAGTTGGGCTAATTCTGCCCTTGGCACTACAGTATCTTCCTCTTTATATATTGAATTTGATTTTACTGCCTCTCCAATTGCTCTTCTCAGCTTCCACAATTGGTTTTTTTGACTTTCACTATCAGCCAATAATATTTCACCACAATCATAACTCATCATTACTTCAGCAACTTTCTCACTATCTTTATGAAGCAAATCCAAGTCATTACCATCTACCTCAACTAAAAGGTGTGCTTGTACATTGTCATCAATCTGCAATTTTACATCTGTATATTTCAGAGTCCAATCAATTGCATCACGCTCAATAAACTCCAAAGTGGAAGGCGTAATTCCTGCACGAAAAACAGCCGATACCGCTTCACAAGCCTTTTCAGCTGAATTAAAAGGAACAAGCATAGTTATATCCTTTGTTGGTAAAGGAATCAGTTTGAAAACAATTTTTGTAATAATTCCTAGTGTACCTTCACTCCCAATCATCAAGGATGTTAAATCATAACCAGTTGCATTTTTAAGCACATTTGCTCCTGTCCATATTATTTCTCCTGTTGGCAATACCACTTCTAAATTCAGTACATAATCTTTAGTAACTCCATATTTTACGGCTTTTGGTCCACCAGCATTTTCTGCCAAATTTCCTCCTAAAAAACAACTTCCTTTACTAGAAGGGTCAGGTGGATAAAACAATTCTTTTTCTTCAACAGCATCTCTAAAAACCTGATTGATTACTCCAGGCTGAACTGTTGCTTGCAAATTACGCTCATCAATTTCTATGATAGAATTTAGGCGCTCCAAACTAAGAGCAACTCCACCAAAAATAGGCAAACTTCCACCACTCAACCCTGTGCGAGCTCCACAAGGAGTAACAGAAATATTATTTACATTACAATACTTTATGATTTCAGCAATTCCCTCAGTATCTTTTGGCTTTAATACTACTTCTGGAGGGAAGGATAAGTCCTCTGTTTCATCATGACTATAATTTTGCAAACTTTCTTCATCTGAAAAAACATAATTATCTCCAATTACACTTTTGAAAAAAGAAATGTCATCAATATTTAATTGCTTGTAGTCCATCTGTGCAAATTTAATTAAATTCGCCATTTCCAAATCTAAAAAACACATACGAATGAAAAAGATATTAATAATTTGTTTCTCCTTAGTTTTTATAGTACCACTATTTTCTCAAAAAAGAGATATTACATTAGATGACTTATGGAAAAACTATGCATTTTACCCTAAAAGTGTTGGGGGATTTAACTCCATGAATGATGGAGAGCATTATTCAACTATAAAAAGGACTGAAGATGGACAGGAGATTGTTAAACACAAATTCAAGAGTGGTAAAAAAGTCCGTACCCTCTTTAAAAGTACTGATTTTGAAATACCAAAAATTAGAAAATATACTTTTAGCAAAGATGAAAAGCAACTTCTACTAGCTACTCAAACCAAAAGTATTTACCGTCATTCTAGCAAATCCGTTTATTATATCTACAATATCCATACTGATAAACTACAAAAACTAAGAGATGAAAAAGTGATGTATGCTACCTTTTCACCTCAAGGAGATAAAGTTGCTTATGTATTAGAAAATAATCTATTTATTCAAAACATTAAAAGTGGAGCAATAACTCAAGTTACTAGTGACGGAAAAAAGAACCATATAATAAATGGAGCTTCAGACTGGGTGTATGAGGAGGAGTTCGCTTTGGTTCGTTCATTCGAATGGGCTCCTGATGGAGAACATATTGCCTATTACAAATTTGATGAAACGCATGTAAAAGAATTCTCAATGGATTTATTTAAAGGAGGTTTATACCCTACTCAAGATGTATTTAAATACCCAAAAGCAGGAGAAGATAACTCAGTTGTAAAAGTGTATTTCTATAATTTAGAAGAAGATAAAAGTAAATATATCTATACTGAAAAAGATTATGAATATATTCCAAGAATTAAATGGACGAACAACCCAAAAGTACTAGTGCTTTATGGAATGAATCGCTACCAAAATGAATTGGATTTTGTATTGGCAAATACTGAAGATGGAACAAACAAAGTACTCTTTACCGAGAAAGATAAATACTATATTGATATACATGATAATTTAACATTTCTTCCTGAAGACAACTTTATTTGGACATCAGAAAAAGATGGATTTAATCATATTTACTTAAAGGGATTAGATGGCTCTGAAATCCAGATTACAAAAGGAAATTGGGAAGTAACTTCCTTTCATGGAATAGATTCTGATAAGATGGAAGTTTATTTTACTTCAACTGAAGAAGGTTCTATTAATCGTACACTTTATGCTCAGCATTTAGACACTGATGTAAAAACAAAACTAAGTACTATAAACGGAACAAATAATTCTTCTTTCAGCAAAGGATTAAAATATTACATGAATTCGGTTTCTACTGCTAACTCTGCTCCTATTTACACATTACATAATGCTGATGGGAAACAACTAAAAACTTTAGAGGATAACATAGAATTCAACACAAAAATGGAAGAATTCAACTTAACAGAAAAAGAATTCTTTACTGTTAAAACTGAAGATGCAGAATTAAATGCTTGGATGATTAAACCACCTAATTTTGATAAAAACAAAGAATATCCTCTATACATGTTTTTATATGGAGGTCCAGGCTCGCAACAAGTAACCAACTCTTTCGGCTGGACGAATTACTACTGGTACCAAATGCTTGCTCAAAAAGGATATATTGTTGCTTGTGTTGATAATAGAGGGACTGGAGGGAAAGGTGCTGAGTTCAAAAAAATGACTTATAAAGAATTAGGAAAATACGAAACTATTGACCAAATAAATGCTGCAAAATACTTTGGGAGCTTACCTTACATTAATGCAAATAGGATAGGTATTCAACGTTGGAGTTATGGTGGTTATATGTCATCATTAGCAATAACAAAAGGTGCTGATGTGTTTTCCCTTGCAATTGCGGTTGCTCCTGTAACTAACTGGCGTTATTATGATAATATTTATACAGAACGCTACATGCAAACACCACAAGAAAACGCTAGTGGATATGATGAAAATTCCCCAATTAACCATGTAGAAAAACTAAAAGGACATTATTTATTAGTGCATGGAAGTGCTGATGATAATGTACATGTTCAAAATACTATGGAGATGATTTCAGCTTTAGTAGATGCAAATAAACAATTTGATTTATTCATTTATCCTGATAAAAATCATGGAATATATGGCGGGAATACACGCTACCATTTATACAAAAAGATGACAGATTTTATTTTAGAGAATTTATAACAGAAAATTTTACTATTTTCGGCAACCTAATTTATTAAACAAAATATGACAAATCAAGATCAACAATTATTCGGACATCCTAAAGGGTTGTTCTATTTATTTTTTGCAGAACTTTGGGAGCGTTTCTCCTATTATGGTATGCGTGCACTGCTTACGCTTTATATGGTAAATGAATTTTTTACCTATATTACTGATGAAGCTTATCGTGAAGAAATGTCCTTTGGAATTTTTGCTGCTTACGGCTCATTAGTATATGCAACTCCAGTATTAGGAGGTATGATTGCCGATAAGTTTATTGGTTTCAAAAAGTCCATTATGCTAGGAGGTATACTTATGGCATTAGGACACTTTTTTATGGCCTTTTATTTTGATACTGATGTTTTAGGATTTGACCAAACTGCAGTAAATAACTTTTTCTTTTATGCTGCATTAGCACTTTTAATTGTGGGTAATGGTTTCTTTAAACCTAACATTTCCACTATGGTTGGGCGTTTGTATCCTGATGGTGATGATAGAAGAGATTCTGGTTTCACTATCTTTTACATGGGAATAAATGCAGGTGCTTTCTTAGCTCCTTTAGCTTGTGGTTATTTAGGCTATGAATACGGTTGGCATTATGGATTTGGGGCTGCTGGTGTTGGTATGCTTGCAGGACTTTTTGTATTTATGAGAGGAATGAATGCTGGTGTATTTGGTGACAATGGAGATCAACCTACTGAATATATTGAAAAGAAAATGTATGGTATGCGTACCGATTATTTCTTCTATTTAGTAGCTGCTTTAATGGTTCCTATTGCTGCCTTTTTAGTTAAGAACAATGCAATGGAAGTACTTGATGGTATGCAATTACATTCTTCATTACTTTCTTTATTAGGAGTTATTATCTTAGGTATTATTGCTAAAAAAATGACTGAACTTTCTCGTATGGAGGTATTTAGACTTGTAAGTGTTTTAGTTTTAACTTTGTTAATTACTGTATTCTGGTCGTTCTTTGAACTTGCAGGAACTGCAATTACTCTTTTTGCTGAGCGTAATGTAAACCTTACTTTATTAAATGCATCACAAACAAATGCTATTAATCCTGGTTATATTATCTTCTTAGCAATTCCATTTTCTATGATGTGGGTATATCTATCAAAAACACAAAGAAACCCTACAACTCCTATTAAATTTGCTTTAGGTATTTTACAATTAGGATTAGGATTCTTAGTATTTGCTATGAGTGCACAATATATGGATGCAGCAGGTCGTACTCCATTTATGTTCCTGATGATAGGATACTTATTATTAACAACTGGAGAATTATTCATCTCTCCTATTGGATTATCTAAAGTTACTGAACTATCGCCAAAAAGTATGACTGCTTTTATGATGGGGGTTTATTTCTTATCATCTTCTTATGCTCATTATATTTCAGGAGCAATTGCAAAATTAACTACTGGAACTGAAGCAGGAGCAATTCCTGAGCCAGGACTAATGACCACTATTATTGAAAAAGTAACTGGTTTTACTGGAGGATATTCTGAATCATCAGTAGAAAGTATACAGACATTAGTAAGTTATACTTCAGTGTTTACTCAAGTAGGTGTAGTGGCAATAGGAATGGCTCTTTTAGCGTTTATCCTATCTCCTATACTTAAAAAATGGATGCATGGCGTTCACTAATCAAAATTAAAAACAATTAAAAAAAAGACAATGAAAAAAATATTAATCGTATTATTAGTGGCAATATCGTTTAACGGATTTGCACAACAAAAAGATGCTGAGTGGCATACTGATGTAAATAAAGCAATCAATCTTTCAGTACAAACAGGAAAACCTTTATTCTTCTTTTTTACAGGAAGTGATTGGTGTGGATGGTGTAAAAAATTACAAAAAGAAGTTTTCTTTAAACCAGAATTCAAAAAATGGGCTGATAAGTCAGTCGTTTTAGTAGAACTTGATTTCCCAAGAAGAACAAAATTACCTGAAGCAACTCAAAAACAAAATAGAGAATTAGCAAGTATGTTTGGAGTAAGAGGGTACCCATCTGTTTGGCTTGTCACTCCTACTATTGTTGATGGAAAAGTAAACTTCAATAAATTAGGTTCACAAGGTTATGTTGCCGGTGGCCCAAAAGCATGGATTGCTGGTGCAAATAAAATCTTAAAAAAGTAAACTAATGAAAAAGTTACTTCTTATATTATTTGTTTTCAGCTCAGTCTTTTGTTTTTCACAAGGAGCTGAAAAAAAAGCAATAGATTGGATACCTTTAGCAAAGGCTGAAAAATTTGCAAAAAAGTATGATAAAAATATTTTCATTCTGTTTTATCGCCCTGGCTGTGAATATTGTGAGAAAATGAAAAAAACAACACTTTCTGATCCTGCAGTAATAAAACTAATCAATGAGAATTTCTTTCCAGTGATGATAAATGGGAAAGATAAAAATCCAATTAAGTATAATGGAAAAGAATATGTAAATGATCACCCTGCTGCTGAGGATGCACCATGGAGACATAACTTATTTGTTGAATTAGTTGATCCTATTAAAGGAAATTACTACTGGCCTGATGTTGTTATTATAAACGGAAAACATGAGAAACTAACTCAACTTCCAGGCTTTCAGCCCAAGGCACAACTATTACGAAATATCAAACGATATCTAAAATAAAAAAAAAGAGTTGAACTATTGTTCAACTCTTTTTTTTAAATGGGTGACTGATGGGACTCGAACCCACGACCCCCGGCACCACAAACCAGTGCTCTAACCAGCTGAGCTACAATCACCATTTAGCGGCTGCAAATATATAATTTTATACTATAATGCCGAATAAACTATATATATTTGTTCCCTCATGGAAAAAGACCAAGGAAAGATAAAAATAACGGTAGAAGGAATGACTTGTGCCAACTGTGCTTCTGGCATAAAAAAACACTTAATAAACAAGGGTTTAGATAATGTTAATGTTAATTTTTCTACTGGTGAAGCAAGCTGTACAATCAATGAAAAACAA
Organism: Flavobacteriales bacterium; assembly: GCA_018664745.1. Lineage (GTDB taxonomy): Bacteria > Bacteroidota > Bacteroidia > Flavobacteriales > BACL11 > UWMA-0277. Next base: position 8,932 of record JABJNS010000059.1, read on the forward strand.
ACAAAAAATCAAATAGAAAACATTATAAAAAAACTTGGATACACTATTGTATCAGTAAAAAATAATGATAAAAAAGGACTTTCAAAAGTGGAAAGGTACTTTTACTTTACTCTATTTTTTACCCTACCTCTTTTCTCACATATGTTCTTCCCAAAAGGTAGTATTATTCAAAATCCACTTTTACAATTTATGCTTTGTCTACCTGTTTATATTATAGGTATCTCGTATTTTGGAAAAAGCGCTTGGAGTTCAATAAAAACAGGTATTCCAAATATGGATGTTCTTATCTTTACAGGAAGTTCTGCTGCTTTTTTTTATAGTATTTATGGTTGGCTTATTAATTATGGAACTCCAGCAGTTCACCATTATTTATTTTTTGAAACAAGTGCAACTATTATTACTTTAGTACTTCTTGGAAATGTATTAGAACATAAATCTGTAAAAAAAACAACTACTGCTATTGGAGATTTAACAGCAATACAACAAGTAATCGCTAAAAAAGAGGTTGATGGAAAAATTATAGAGGTTAATTTTGAAGATATTAGAGTAAATGATATACTTGTTATTAACTCTGGTGATAAAATTCCAACAGATGGAATTATTATTTCTGGGACATCTTATATAGATGAATCTATGATCACAGGAGAAAGTATTCCTATAGATAAAACAAAAGGAGATAAAGTTATTGGAGGAACTATTATTACTGATGGAAATCTAAAAATAAAGGCTACTAAAATTGGAGATGACACTCTACTTTCTCAAATAATTGAATTGGTTAAAAATGCACAAAACAATAAACCTAATATTCAAAAACTAGGTGACCAAGTAAGTGCTGTTTTTGTACCTGTTGTTTTAACTATTTCTTTAGCTACTTTTTTTATTGGACATTATTTTTTCAATATTGAAATGCAAGATGCTTTCTTAAGATCAATTGCAGTACTTGTAATTTCATGTCCTTGCGCTATGGGACTAGCTACTCCTACTGCGGTTATGGTAGGTATTGGTCGTGCAGCAAAGAATGGAATATTAATAAAGGGTGGTGATACTTTAGAAAAACTAGCAAGTATAAAAAATATCGTTTTTGACAAAACAGGAACCCTCACTACAGGAAAATTTATTGTATCAGAATTTACTGCTTTAAGTGGAGAAGAAAATAATATTAAAAATATAATTTATAATATTGAAAAACACAGTTCACACCCTATTGCTAAGTCATTATGCAATGCTTTTAAAGAGAATTATAGTCCACTAAAATTGTCAGGTATTACTGAAGATAAAGGAAAAAGTATCAGTGCTAAAATTGAGAATAACACCTATACTATTGGCTCATCAAAAATATATTCTTCAGACATACAACATGATTTATTTGTTTTGAAAAATAATGAACTAATTGCTACACTCAACATAAATGATGAGTTAAAAATAAATACTGATTCAGTTATTTCAACTCTTCATGAAAGAGGATATATTACCACCCTTTTAAGTGGAGACAAGAAAGAGAAATGCAATAATATATCTACAAAATTAGGCATAAAAACAACTTTTAGTGAACAATTACCAATAGATAAAATTGAAAAGATTGAATCATTAGTAAATGTAAATAAAACTGCAATGGTAGGTGATGGGATAAATGATGCTCCTGCTCTTGCTAAAGCTACTATTGGAATTTCATTAGGAAATGCGACTGAAATTGCTATTCAATCAGCTGATGTAGTATTGTTAAATAATGAAGACTTAAGCCAATTACCCGAAACTATGCAAATTGGCAAACATACTTTACTAACTATAAAACAAAATTTGTTTTGGGCATTTGCTTATAATATTGTTGCTATCCCAATTGCTGTAATGGGCCTATTAAATCCTATGTGGGGAGCACTATTTATGGCGTTTTCTGATGTTATTGTAATAGGAAATTCAATAAGATTGCGTTACAAGAAAATTTTTTAGTAAATTAGCACCCTAAATTTTAAAACTTAAACTATTTTTTTATGAAAAAAACAACTACTTTTATATCAGCAATACTGATAAGTGCAGGTTTATTTGCACAAGTTAATAATAGTCAAAATTACAACAAAAAGCTTCTTAAAGCAAAAAACGACAAAATTACCATGACTGGTGAAGAAGCATTGAGTCACTTAATGGTTAATCCAAACCCAACAACAAGTTCAAATACAAAATCAGCCTCATCAAATGAAGTTTTTATTGGCACAACAACATACGATTTACAATCTAATGCAGCAGTACAAAATAGAATAGTACATCATGCTAACGGAACTATCTCAGCAGGATGGACAACTAGTCAAGAGTTAAATGTCTCATTTTCTGATAGAGGAACTGGTTACAATTACTTTGATGGAACTTCTTGGGGAACAATTCCAACAAATCGTTTAGAAAATTCTAGAGGGGGGTGGCCTTCAATTATAGCTATGGGCTCAGGTAAAGAAGCATCTGTAACTCACAACACTGATAATTCCTATATTAATATGACCCATAGATCTGCAGTTGGAACAGGCAACTGGACTGAACAGATTATATCACCAATTGATAGTAATGGAATTTACAGAGATTTAACTTGGAATAGAACAGCCGTTGGTGGTCTCAATAAAGAAACTTTACACATGGTAGGTATTGCAAATGCAAGTGATACTGTTAATATTATATATGGAATTCCTAATGCTTTACTATACTACCGCTCACAAGATGAAGGTGTAACCTGGGATATTAAAGATATGCAATTACCAACACTTGATAGTGCTAATTTTAATAGATTTAGTGGAGATTCATATTCTCTTACAGCACAAGGAGAAACAGTAGTTCTGGCTTACTTTAATGACTGGGGAGACTCTTTTATTATAAAATCAACTGATAATGGAACAACTTGGACTAAAACTATTTTCCTAGATTTTCCAGTTGACAAATACACTATCGATTCGGGATTAGATTTAGATAATGACGATACGCTTGACAATGTCTATTCAACAGATAACTATGGAACAGTAATATTAGACCCTAGCGGAGAAGCTCATGTTTTTTATGGAATTATGATGTATTTAGATGATGATTTAACTGATGCTTCTTCTTCATGGTTCCCAGGTGTAAATGGAATTGCTTACTGGAATGAAAGTATGGGGCCAGATCTTACTCCTGCTACAGTACAAGACACTTCTTTGTGGTATTCTGACATGATGAATAATAACATAATAGCAGAAGCACCAGATTTAGATGGAGATGGTCAAGTTGCAGGAGTTGATTCTTCTGGAGGATATGCTCTTTACTATAGTTCAAGAGCTTCAATGCCAAATGCAGGATTATCCGCTAATGGTGACATTTACCTTTCTTTCTCAGCTTATACAGAAAATGCTGATAATGGCACTCAAGTATACAGACACCTTTATGTAACGAAATCAAGTGATGGAGGATCAACATGGGAAATACCAGTAGATATAACTCCAAATGTAGTTTGGAGTGGAATGAAAGAATGTGTGTTTGGTTCTATGGCACCAACAGTTGATGATAAACTTAGAATTGTGTATCAAATGGATAATGAACCAGGGTTAATAGTTAGAGGTGATGAGGATTTTGTAGAGTCTAATGATATTGTATATTTAGAGATTGATACTGCTGGCTTATTTGATGGAACGACTTCTATTTCAGAAAATAATAAAATAATAACTAATTTATCAGTATTCCCTAACCCAGCTAATGAACTTACTACCTTAGCTATATCATTAGAAAGAACTAAACAAGTGAAAATTACAATTGTTGATCTATTAGGAAAAGAAATTACAACACAAGAAAAAGTAATGTCCTCAGGAATGACTACAGAAACAATTGATGTTTCTGACTATCAGAATGGAATTTACTTTATTAACTTACAAGTAGGTACTCAAGTAACTACTAAGAAATTAGTAATTACTAAGTAAGACGTACTGGTACGAAAAGAAAAAAAGCCGAGCAATTGCTCGGCTTTTTTTATTCTATTTTAAAAGACTACTACTTAATATCCAATAAATAATCAACCTTTGGTATTTGATGTGCTAAGAACCCTTCAGCATATTCACAATTAGCTTGCCTACCTAAATCTTTAGCTCTGTAGGTAACACTATCCAAAAACCCCATTGAAGAAATAATAGTTTCACTTTCATTACTTTCAGGATTAAAAAACTGAGTACTATATGCTTTTACAGCATTTAACTTCTCCCCCATTTCTTCAGAAATATCTACTACTACATCTGGAGTAAGATTATTAAACTGTATATAATGATAAATTGCCCTTGGTCTCCATACTTTCTGGTTTGTTTCTATCTTTTCAAGTCCTGATAAAAAACAAGCGTCAACTGAAATTTCTGAGCCTCTCCCATGATCTGGATGACGATCAGATACTGCATTTGTAATTACAATTTCAGGTTGATATTTTCTAATTTTTTCAATTATAGCTAATTTATGAGCTTCATCATCTTTAAAAAAACCATCTTTAAAATTCATATTTTCACGAACTGCAACTCCCATTATTTCAGTAGCTTTTTTGGTTTCAGCAGTTCTGATTTCAGCAGTACCTCTTGTACCCAACTCTCCTCTTGTCAAGTCAATAATTCCAACTTTTTTTCCAGCCTTAACTTCTTTAATTACAGTACCCCCGCAACCGAGTTCTACATCATCAGGATGAGCTCCAAAAACTAAAATATCTAATTTCATTAGTAGTTCTTTTTGTATTTAAACCTTGCTACAATAGAGGTAATAATAGTAATTGCTACCAAATAATACACAAATGAAGGAATTGGCATAGGATCACCAGCTGCATAAGAATGTAAACCTGACAGATAATAATTAACACCAAAGTAAGTCATAATAATTGCCCAAATTGCAACTAAAGAAGCAACATTAAAAATATATTTCCCTTTTAAAGGAGGAATGAAACGCATATGTAATACAAAAGCATAAATCAATACACTTACTAATGCCCATGTCTCTTTAGGGTCCCAACCCCAATACCTTCCCCAAGATTCATTAGCCCAAACTCCTCCTAAGAAAGTACCGATTGTTAGCATAAATAAGCCAACTTCTAAAGTCTTTTCATTAATCAATGTTAATTCAGTAAGTGTATCCTTTAATTTTGCTTTGTTATTTTTAGATGTAAAAATAATTAACCATAAGGAAATGAATCCAAGAATTGCACCTAAAGCTAAAAACCCATAACTAGCAACAATTATAGCCACATGTATCATCAACCAATAAGATTTTAAAACAGGAACTAAATTTGTAATTTCAGGATCTAGCCAATTTAAATGGGCTACCATCAACAACATAGCTGAAACAATAGCAGTAGCAGCCAAAGTAAGCAATGATCGCTTACTAAAAATTAATCCTGAAAGAATAACAGACCAAGCAATATAAATCATTGATTCATACCCATTACTCCATGGTGCATGACCAGAAATAATCCACCTCATAATTAAACCAGAAGTATGTGCTAAAAATCCTATAATAATTAACCACTTAAAAGTTGTAATTAGGATACGGATAAATTTTGTATTTTTAAACAACTGGATAATTAATAAACTAAGTAAGATTAATCCTATTATAGAATAAAACATAAAGAGATTAGAGAATATACCTAGCTTATTATAGCTTATCTCCATTTTAATATTAGATTTAGAAGGCATAATATTAGCACCATACCTATTTTGGAATCTACTAATATAGCCTACTATTGTATCAGCAGTAGCCCAATTATCATCTTGCAAAGCACTTGTAACTGCTCTAAAGTACATAGGCATAATATTAGCCACAAACAAAGAATCATTTTCAGAGAATTTAGTATGCTCTGTATAAGCAAGCCAAGTATTATTAGAATCATTTTCTAGCGGAAAAAATCTAAAAATACCACCACTAAAAACTGTAAAGCAAATATTTATTCTTTCATCAACCTTAATTATACCTTTCTCATACTCTGATCGTTTAGCGGGTAATTTAGCATACGCATCTTCAACCAAAGTTGCCAAAAGATAATGTCCATTTTCTCCAAAAAAACTATTAAATGAAGTTCTAATATATTTTGATTTTAAATCAGTATTACCAAGTAATGTTCTAATTTTTGGATGAGATACTTTTATAATACTATCTTTACTCCAAGCAACAGGATTATTCATCATTCCAACTATTACTTGTGTTGCAGACAAATCATTAAACCTATCCTTACCATAAATCTTTCTTAAAAACTCAGAACATAAAGTGTGTGCTGGTTTTAATCTCCCTCCATTATCTTGCACAACTAAACTTTCAAATCGTGCAGCATGATTTGCATCAATTATATCATTAGCTTGAATTGAAACTGAAAATAGCATTGGAAATAAAAGTATAGTAGCTGTATTCTTTAGTTTCTTTAATTTTTGGGTTAAGCTATTGAATCGAGTTTTTTTAGTAAGAAAGACAAGTAACATTCCTATAGTCATTAATGCATACCCTATATAAGTTATGTATGTACCCCACCAATCATGATTTACAGACAGTATCGTTCCTTTTTCATCCTTATCATAAGACGATTGAAATAAACGAAATCCACTATGTTGCAATACATTATTCATAAAAATTCTATGTTCAGTCTCAGTGTCATTTTCTAAAATACTTATTTCTGCAGCATAGGATGAAGGACTCATAGACCCTGCATATCTATCCAACTGAAAATCACGCAATTTCACATAAAAAGGAACCGTATAATACTTTGAGCCATATGATAATTTAAAGTTCAAATTATCCATTGCAAATACTTCATCATCTCCTTGATATCCTTTTCCGCCATAAAGTGTAATTAGCTTATGCATCCCATTTGTAAACACTTTTATGATTAAAGCATCCTCCGCACCATCATTCATAACATTAGAAGTACTAACAGGTAGCATCTTAGCATTTCTTAACACTTCTTTCAACACAAAATTTAATCCATTAGCAGTATGCAATGTTCTTCTATACATATTAAAATCAGTTAATTCGCTATACTGATTAGTAGCACGCGTATCCATACTCATAGATTCAACTGAATAAGGGGAATTACATATAATCAAATCAGAATCAGAACTTAGATTTATAGCTCCCTCCAAAGGATTATTAAAAGTAAATACCTCCCCTTTAATTACTCTTTGTTCCTTATCATTTAAGTATTCTGACTGCATACCATTATCACCAGGAACAACAATATGTAACATAGTAGTACCTCCTGAAACATTCGTAAATAAAGAATCCTTAACATTAGGTAAAAATTCTACACCTTCAACTTTAATATCATTATCCTTAAAATCCAATTTCAAAGAAAAATCACTATTAGTTATTCCTGATAAAAATAATTTCTCAGTATGATTGAGTTGATGTACTTTATCATTAATATGAATTTGTAAAAAAGTATCATCCGAAATAAACTGATTAGTACTTTCCCCTTCTCGAATATGCATCATCCCTTCATAAGAAATGTAACGAGTAATCCCTGCTCCTATTAAAATGAGAATAAAAGATAAGTGAAAAGTAAGTGAAGCAATCTTTTCTAAGCGAAATAATTTATACTTAATTACATTATTTACTAGATTATATGTTAGTAAAGCCAATATCATTTCGAACCACCAAGAGTTATAAATTAATGCCTTTGCTGAAGTTCTTCCAAAATCATTTTCAATAAATGTAGCATAGCCAATTGAAAAAGCAAATAATAAAATGAGTATACTCATTAATTGCATAGAAGAAAGAAACTTTATTATCCTATTTATCATATCTGAAATTTATGTGGCAAAATTACGAATTATTATTAAGTTTGTGTTTAAATTATTTTAAATGAAAAATATAATTTTTGTAGGTTCGGGCAATGTCGCCACACACTTAGGAATTTCCTTACAAAAAGAGAATTATAAGGTATTACAAGTGTATAGCAGAAGTGTTGAAAATGCAAAAAAACTAGCCGAAAAATTAAGTACTGATTTCACAAATGATTTAACACAATTAAAAACTGCCGATTTAATAATTGTTAGTGTGAAAGATAATGCGATTTCAGAAGTTTTATCACAGCTAAAAGATTCAGCAATAGTACATACTTCTGGAAGTATTGGAATGGATGTTTTTAATGGAAATTTTTCTGATTGCGGTGTATTTTATCCACTTCAAACCTTTAACAAAGAAATAGATGTAAATATTTCAGAAATTCCATTTTGCATAGAGGGAAACTCAAAAAAATTTGAAAAACAGTTGATAGGAATTGCTAAAACATTATCTAACAATGTAGTTTCAATGAATTCTGAACAAAGAAAACAATTGCATATTGCAGCTGTTTTTGCGTGCAATTTCAGCAATCAGATGTTTAGTATTGCTGATGATTTATTAGCAGAAAAAAATCTTGATTTTGAAATTTTACTTCCTTTGATAAAACAGACAATTAGCAAATTAGATAAAAATAAACCTAAAGATGTGCAAACTGGTCCTGCAAAACGAAATGATACAAGTATAATTCAGGAACATATTAACCAAATTCAAAATAAAGAAATTAAAGAATTGTATCAAAAAATCAGCAGTAATATTTTACAAACACATGAGTAAAATTATTTCATTTTTAAAATTAATTCGTTTAAAGAATTTAATAATTGTTGCACTTACACAAGTGCTTATTAAATTCAGTTTAATCAATCCTTTTTTAGATGATTTTGTACTTTCCAATAAGGAATTTTATCTTTTGGTTTTAGCAACAATTTTCATTACTGCATCTGGCTATATCATCAATGACATTTATGATGTAAAAACAGATGAAATTAATAAAGATAATAAACGAATTATTGGAAAATCAATTAATTCTAGAAATGCAATTTCTTGGTATATATTTTTCAACTTAATTGGACTAGGATTAGGATCCTACATAGCTTACCTAGTAGAAAAACCACTATTCAGCTTAATCTTTTTCTATTGTATTTTTAGCTTATGGACCTATTCAAAACGCATGAAAAGTTCTTTTCTGCTGGGAAACCTTCAAGTTTCATTACTAACTGCACTTAGTATTTTTAATGTTGCCTTATTCGACTTGATTCCTAACGGAATCAACAAAAACAATGGAGAATTGATGATTTTTAAAATAATTTTATTTTATACTGTATTTGCTTTTGTTACTACTTTTATTCGTGAAATAATAAAAGATATTGAAGATATAGAGGGCGACAAGAAAATAAATGCACAAACACTAGCGATTACTTATGGAATTGAAAAAACAAAATTGATTTCACTGTTCTTTACAACTCTTACATTTTTAGGAATTGCCTACTTTCAATACTTTCAATACAGTGTTTTTAGTAGTAAATTTGAATATGAAATTTCTATTTGGGGCGTAAATAAAACTGCTATTTTCTACACTTTTATTTTACAATTCCTATTCCTATTTTTAGGATTTAAAGTTTACACTTCAAGAATTAAAAATGACTTTTATTTCATTAGTCAGCTCTGTAAATTTATTATGATAATAGGAATACTATCCATTCCACTTTTCACTTATTTACACCTCAATTAAATGCTTAATAATTTATCAAAAAAATACAATATAATATTAGGATCAGCATCTCCAAGAAGGAAAGAGCTATTAACTGACATAGGATTAGAATTTAACATTCAAACTACCGATAAAGAAGAAGATTATCCACTTAAATTAAAAGAACAAGAAATAGCTGAGTTTTTAGCCAAACAAAAGTCTGAATTTCTATCAGAAAATTTATTAGATACTGACTTGTTAATCACTGCCGACACCATAGTTTCCTTTAAAAACAAATTGTTAAACAAGCCAAAAGATAAAGCAGAGGCATTTAGTACACTTAGTAAACTTTCTGAAAATACACATAAAGTAATAACGGGGGTTTGTATTAAAACCCTACAAAAAGATGTTGTTTTTTCAACTACAACAATGGTAACATTTAGAAAACTAGAAGAAAAAGAGATAAATCATTATATCAATAATCATAACCCTTATGATAAAGCTGGAGCCTATGGAATTCAGGATTGGATAGGGAAAATTGGCATTGGAAATATTGAAGGTTCTTATTCTAATGTTGTTGGTCTACCAACATCAGAATTATACGAACAACTAAAATCATTTGTTTAGGAAGTAAATTTCTTATCTTTGCGACAAAACCAAGTAAAATGCCAAAACTATTTTCAATTCTTAAAGTACTTTTAATTTTCATGATTATTCAAGGATGTACGCCTATGAGTAAGATTACTTATTTAAATGATAGCCAACTTGGTGAATGGGATGTATCACCAGTACCACCAAAGCATCATTTAGAAATTGGAGATATATTAATGGTAAAAGTAATTAGTAGGAATGAAGAATCCAATGATTTATTTAATATTGAAAATAACACTAAAAGTGCAAGCCCAACTTTAACAGCTGCTAATCTTTATTTAAATGGTTTTACTATAAGCCAGGAAGGAACGATTGATATTCCTAATGTTGGAGAGATTTTTGTGCTAAACCAAACCCTAGAAGAAGCTGAAGAAACAATTTTACAAAAAGCAGAAGATTATCTTATTAACCCTTTTGTAGTTGTAAAATTAGCAAACTTTGAGTTCACTATCTTAGGAGAAATTAATGGGCCTGGCAACTACCCTGTCTATAAAGAAGGTTTAACAATATATGACGCCATTGCAATGGCAGGAGATATTACTGACTATGGAAACCTAGCAAAAGTAAAAATTATTCGTTCGCATAAAAACAAAAAACAGGTATATCATTTGAATCTAACTGACACAAATGTTTTAGCTTCTGAATTTTATTACCTAAGAAATAATGATCTAATCTATATTCAGCCTTTAAAATTTAAAGGGTTTAGAAAATCACAATCACAAGTATTATTATCAACATTAACTACTATTGCGGTGCTGTTTAATGTTTATCTAAAAATATCAGAATAAAAGTATGCAGGAAAAACAAGTAAATCAAGAAGAAACAATTGATATAAAAGCTCTTATTTTAAAATATGTCCAATATTGGTATTATTTTGTAATTTCTATATTATTTTTTGGCTTTATTGCCCTTATTAACAACCGATATACAGTTCCTGAATATAGTGTTTCTACTACTCTTTTAATTAGAGATGACAACAATACACAACTAGGAGCTGAAAATTTACTTGAAGGACTTGAACTTTTTAGTGGAAAGAAGAATTTAAAAAATGAAATTGTAATTCTGAATTCTTACGCCATAACTGAAAAAGTTATTCAAGAACTTGAGTTAGGAACATCCTATTTTCAACATGGTTTATTAAAAACAATTGAGTTGTTTGACACATCTCCCTTTAAAGTAAATATTGATTCTTCACATAGTCAATTAACAGGAATAGATTTTCAAATTAACATTCTTAACGAAAATGAATTTCTACTTTCAGTTTCTACTTCAGATGAATACCCTTACGATATTTCAACTGGAAAATTAGATAAAAGTACAGTTGTAAATATTGATCTTGAGAATATCTATTCTTTTAAATCTGTAATAGAAAATGAATTCTTTTCTTTTTCTATCACAAAAGAAAATATTTTTGATATTGAAAGCATACTTGAAGATGACAAAGATTTTTCTTTTAAATTTAATCAAACTGACAAACTTGCAAATAGTTTAATTGATGATATTAGCATTAACCCTATCAATAAAGAAACTTCAATCTTAAAGTTAAATATAAGAGGAAGAGCTCCTAGAAAGAACATTGCAATCCTTGATAAACTTACAAACATATATATAAGAAGTGGTTTAGATGAAAAAAACTTAATGGCAATAAATACCATTAACTTTATTGATATACAACTAGAAATTATACAGGATTCATTAATCTATATAGAAGATAAACTTGAAGACTTTAGATTAGAAAATCCTAATCTTGCTATTGTAGATAAAGATTATGGAACCTATTTTCAAAAACAGAAGTTAGACAATACTTTATCAGAACAATCAGTAAATATTAAGTATTATAAATCTTTGTTATCCTATCTTAAAAATGATAAAAATGCAAATAGCATTGTATCTCCAACCTCAATGGGAATAAGTAACCCTGAGCTAAATAGTTTAATCAATCAACTCTTACAGTTATACGCTAAAAAAGGTGAATTACAATTAACAACTACAGAAAAGAATCCTACTTATTTAGCTATATTATCTCAAATAAATCATACAAAAGAAACAATAATTGAAAATGTAAGAAATTTGATTGCCTCAACTTCAATTTACGAACAGGATTTGGAAAGAAGAATTAATACATTTAACACAAGTATCAATAAGCTACCTGAAGTAGAAAAAAATTACCTTATCCTAAAAAGAAAGCATGAATACAATGAGCAAACTGCTATCTATTTACAACAAAAACGATATGAAGCATCACTAGCCAAAGCAGGAACAGAATCAGACCACAAAGTAATTGACCTAGCAAGACTAGATAGTGACATTCCTATCACACCTAGAAAAAATTTGTCTTACTTCATTGCGCTTTTGTTTGGTTTAGTTTTACCAATTACTTTTATATCTTTAAGGGATTTCTTTAGCGATACGATAAAAAGTAAAACAGATTTAATAAATTCTACTAACATACCTATATTAGGACTAATTGGACATAGTGACAATGCATTAAGCTTAGTTGTACCAAATTCCTCAAAATCAATTATCTCAGAGTCTTTCCGTTCATTAAGAACAAATATCCAATATTTAGCAGCTAATAAGGAAAAGAAAGTTATAACAGTGACTTCATCAGTTGGTGGTGAAGGGAAAACATTTACTACCATGAATTTGGCTGCAATTTTCGCACTTTCAGGACATAAAACAATTTTGATTGGTGGGGATTTAAGAAAACCTAAATTACATGAAGATTTTAAATTAGATGCAACTAAAGGACTTAGCAATTACCTGATTAGTAAATCAAATTTAGAGGAGATAATTGAGAAAACTGAAATTGAAAGTTTACACGTAATCAGTTCAGGACCAACACCCCCTAACCCAGCTGAATTATTAGATAGCCCTAAAATGAAAAACCTTATAAAAGACCTAAACAAAGTATATGATTATGTAATTATTGATACTCCTCCAATTGGTTTAGTAACAGATGGAGTAATACTCATGCAACATGCTGATGTAAATTTATATGTTGTTCGTCACAATTACTCTAAAACCAAGGCTTTAAGTGTTGTTAACAACCTATACAACCAAGAACAAGTTAAAAATGTACACATTATTATTAATGACTTTAAACATTCTGCATCAGGATATGGATATGGATATGGGTATGGGTATGGAACTTCAGGTTATGGTTATTATGAAAATGAACAAGAATAACTCTTATTAAAACTAGAGTTTTTTAAAGCCCAATTTTATTGGGCTTTTTCTTACTATAATCCTTTTATTTTTAGCAGTTTTGCAAAAAATTTAAAAGCATGAGTAATAAGAAAGGGAGGCCAGCAAATAAAATACAAGATTTACAATTTTTTGGAGAATTTGGAGGAGTAAACCCATCCATTGCCGATTCATCAACCTTTACCTATTTAGCAGGGAAAACTATGGGAGATGTTTTTGAAGGAACACAAGAGGGATGTTACCTTTACTCCCGTCATACAAATCCATCAACATCCTACTTAGGACAGGCTATTGCAAGTATGGAATATACGAAAGGTGCTATCCTTTCAGCATCAGGAATGGGAGCAATTACTACTACCCTTTTACAATTATGTAGCACTGGAGATGAAATCATAAGTAGCCGTACAATTTATGGTGGTACTTATGCTTTTATGAAAAACTATTTACCAAAGTTTAACATCAAAACAACTTTTGTAAACACTACTAAACTTGAAGAAATAGAATCAGCAATTACTGATAAAACAAAAGTAATTTACTGTGAAACTATGAGTAATCCTTTATTGGAAGTTTCAGACATTAATGCGATTGCTGAAGTAGCTAAAAAGCATGGAATTAAATTTGTTGTTGATAATACTTTTACACCTATGATTTTCTCCCCTTCCAAAATGGGGGCTGATGTTGTAATTCATTCATTAACTAAATTTATTAATGGTACTTCTGACACTGTTGGTGGTGTAGTTTGTTCTGATGAAGAGTTTATTGCAAGTATGATTGATGTAAATTCAGGAAGTGCTATGCTACTTGGCCCTACTATGGATGCAGTGAGAGCTGCAAGTATTCTTAAGAATATTCGTACGCTACACTTAAGAATGAAAAAACATTCTGAGAATGCTCAATACCTATCTGAAAAATTCCAAGCAGATAACTTAAGAGTTATTTATCCAGGGCTTGAAAATCATCCTCAACACGAGATGATGAAAAACAGCATGAATGAGGGATTTGGATTTGGAGGAATGTTTGTAATTGACACAAAAACTAAGGAAAAAGCAAATGCTTTAATGGAAGAAATGCAGAATAACAACCTTGGTTATTTAGCTGTAAGTTTAGGATTCTATAAAACATTATTCTCAGCACCTGGTTTGTCTACTTCATCAGAAATACCTGAAGAAGAAAGGGAAACTATGGGACTTTCTGATGGATTAGTTCGTATTTCAATTGGATTAGATAATGACATTGAAAGAACTTACAACACAATGGTTGAGTGCATGAAGAAAGTAGGTGTCCTCTAAGAAATACTTTTTTATCTTTACCATCTTAAATTATTACTAATTCAGATGACTGATAAAAAAACACCTTACTTTTTTGCTTTACTCCCAATACTTATTTTAGTTATCTTACTAGCGTATAATGTGTTTTTATATGGAGATAATTCATTAGGTGGAGCTAACCAACTAGCATTATTATTTGCAGCAGCAATAACAGCAATAGTTGGTGTTAAATTTGGATCCAATTGGAAAACCATACTAAACGGAATAAGCAATAGTATAAGCAGTACAACACCAGCTATTATAATCCTGTTATTAATTGGAGCACTATCAGGAACTTGGCTATTAAGCGGGATTGTACCTGCTATGATATACTATGGACTTCAAATACTGAGTCCAGAAATTTTTCTTTTTGCAACTGCAATAATTACAGCTATTGTATCCTTAGCAACAGGAAGTTCATGGAGTACAATTGCAACTATTGGTATTGCATTAGTTGGAATAGGAGAGGCTTTAGGAATTCCAACAGGGCTTATTGGAGGAGCAATTATATCAGGAGCCTATTTTGGCGACAAAATGTCTCCTTTATCAGACACTACAAATCTTGCACCAGCTATGGCAGGTACTGATTTGTTCACCCATATTAGATATATGATGTACACAACAATCCCATCATTTATCATTACGCTTATATTGTTTTTAATTATCGGATTTAATTACTCATCAACTGGAGAACAAAATATTAATGATTTGTTAATTGCCTTATCAAAATCATTTAATGTTAGTGGTTGTCTATTCTTGGTTCCTCTTTTAGTTATAGTGCTTATCATCAAAAAAACACCTGCCATACCTGCTCTGTTAGCTGGCTCTATTTTGGGAGGAATCTTTGCAATTATATTTCAACCTGAAGTAGTACAATCAGTTACTGAAACTTCAGAGTTAAACCTTAGTTCAGCATATATGGCAATTATTAATGCTATGGGAGGTGATATAAGTATCACAACAGAAAACGAAATGATTAACAATCTGCTTTCAACTAGTGGAATGGCAGGTATGTTAAATACTATCTGGCTTATTATTTGTGCTATGATTTTTGGAGGAGCTATGGAAGCAACTGGTTTATTAAGGCGTGTTGCTGAACCGATAATACAATACGCTAATAGTACAGGAAACTTAATTGCAACAACTGCAGGTACTTGTATTTTCTTTAATATCACGGCTTCCGACCAGTATTTATCTATTGTGGTACCAGGTAGAATGTTTGCTGACACCTATAAAGAAAAAGGACTGGCTCCTGAAAACCTTAGCCGAACTTTAGAAGATAGTGGTACAGTAACATCAGTGCTAATACCTTGGAACACCTGTGGCGCTACACAATCAGCAGTACTTGGGGTAGCAACTTTTGCCTATTTACCTTTCTGTTTCTTTAATTTAATTAGTCCTTTAATGACAATTGCTTATGGTTATTTTGGAATTAAGATCAAAAAAATTCAATCTGCTGAAGCAAAATAATAGAAGATAACCCTGACAACCCATTCTGATGGAGCAAAAGACAGTAAGATGACAGCAAAATACTTGTCTGTTAGCCCAACAGACTATAAGATGAGAGCAAAAGACTATTCCTTTGAAGCAAAAGACAATAAGATGAAGGCAAAAGACTGTTCCTTTGAAGCAAAAGACAATAAGATGAGAGCAACAGACAATAAGATGAAGGCAAAATACTGTTCTGCCAAGACAACAGACTAGACTGTAAAGAAAATTCCCTTAATTAAAAAGACTTTTTAGTTGATTTATAGTGTAATCAATCTCCTCTTTGGTATTGTATTTACTGAATGAAAAACGGACACCAGGACGAGTACTATCAGGAGCAATAGCCGATAGCACATGCGAACCTGTACTACTTCCAGATGAACAAGCTGACCCTCCGCTACAAGCAATTCCTAAGATATCTAGATTAAATAAAAGCATTTCTGCAATTTTTGTAACAGGGAAACTTACACTCAGCACTGTGTACAAGCTATTATTCAAATCTGTACAATTAGCATAAAACTCCACTTCTGGTATTTCTGCCTTTAATTTATCAATCATATAGGATTTTAACCCATTTATGTATTTTGTTTCTTCTTCCAGATGAGAGTAAGCCATTTCCATTGCCTTAGCTAAAGCTGCAATTCCATAAATATTCTCAGTTCCAGCACGCATATTTCGTTCTTGTCCTCCACCTCTTAGTAGGGGTTTTATCTGAATATCTTCTGATACATAGATAAACCCTATTCCCTTAGGTCCATGAAACTTATGAGCAGAAGCTGCCATAAAATCAACATTTAACTCCTGCATATCAAAAGTGTAATGCCCCATAGTCTGCACTGTATCCGAATGAAAAATCGCATTGTACTCTTTACAGATTTCTCCAATTTGTTTTAAATCCTGAATAGTACCAATTTCATTATTTGCATGCATAATAGATACAAAAGTCCTCTCATTATCTTCTAATAATTGTTTTAAATGAGAAAGAGAAACCTCTCCATTTTCATCTGTATCAATATAGGAAAGTTTAATTTTTTCTTCAGCCGCTAAATCCTCTAAAGGATATAAAACAGCATGATGTGAAAGCTTTGAGGTAATAGCATGAGTAATATTATGATCGTGAATACCACACTTTATTGCCATATTATCAGCCTCCGTTCCTCCTGAAGTGAAGAAAATAGTTTTTGGTGCTGTATTCAATAAAGCTGCAATAGTCTTACGGGCAGTTTCTACAATAATTTTTGATTTACGACCAAACTCATGCACAGATGAAGGGTTTGCAAAAGTAGTTTTCATCATTTCACTCATCAGCTCAATAATTTCTGGAGCCATTGGTGTTGTTGCTGCATTATCTAAATATACCTTCATTCTAAATTAATCCTTTTATCTCGTTAATCATATTGTTTGCAAATTCATTTGCTTTTTCCTCTCCCTCACTTTCAGCATAAATCCTGATTATTGGCTCAGTATTCGACTTTCTAAGATGCACCCATCCCTCTTTAAAGTCAATCTTTAAACCATCAATAGTAGTTATCTGCTCATTTTTATACTTATCCTCCAAAGCAGATAGAATAGCATCTACATCAATTTCTGGTGTTAACTGAATTTTATTTTTTGATATAAAATAATTAGGATAGGAATCTCTTAGCGCTTTAGCTGATATTTTTCTTTCTGCCAATTGTGTTAAAAATAATGCCACACCAATCAAGGCATCTCTACCATAATGCATTTCAGGGTAAATAACACCTCCATTTCCTTCACCACCAATTATTGCATTTGTTGCTTTCATCTTTTCAACTACATTTACTTCTCCCACTGCTGATGCTTCATAATTTCCATTATGATTATTCGTAATATCTCTTAATGCTCTAGTTGATGATAAATTAGAAACTGTATTTCCAGGTGTTTTACTCAACACATAATCAGATACTGCAACAAGAGTATATTCCTCACCGAACATACTTCCATCTTCACAAACCATAGCTAATCTATCCACATCAGGATCAACCACAATTCCAAAATCAGCTTTTTCACTTATTACTAATTTTGATATTTCAGTTAAATTTTCTGGTAATGGCTCAGGGTTATGAGGAAATTGTCCGTTTGGCTCACAAAATAATTTAATGCACTCCACTCCCATTCTTTCTAATAACCTTGGGATCATAAATCCTCCAGTTGAATTTACTGCATCCAATACAACTTTAAATCCTGCAGATTTTACCAAATCACCATCAACTAAATTTAATTTTAATACTTCATCAATATGTTTATCATTAAAGCTATCATCAAAAGTATACGTTCCTAAATCATCTACTTCTGTGAATGTAAAAGCATCATTTTCTGCTAGCTCTAAAATCTCTTCTCCATCTTTTGCTGATAAAAACTCACCTTTCCCATTCAGTAATTTTAAGGCATTCCACTGCTTAGGATTATGGCTAGCAGTAAGTATAATCCCACCTGCTGATTGCTCTAATTGTACAGCTACCTCAATAGTTGGAGTAGTTGATAAACCCACATCAAGAACATCAAATCCACAACCAATTAAAGTTCCCGACACAATATTGCTCACCATTTCACCTGATATACGAGCATCACGCCCAATAATTATAGTATTAGAACTATTTCCTTGTTTTTTTATAAAAGCAGCATAAGAAGCCGTAAAACGAACAATATCTAAAGGTGTAAGTGCATCCCCAACTCCTCCTCCAATTGTACCCCTTATTCCTGAAATTGATTTAATTAATGTCATCTGTCTATTTTTGAGCAACAAAATTACGTAATTAAATTATTGTTTACTTAAGGATTACTATCTTTGTTAATATTATTTAATCAATGAAAGAGATACTACAACAACTTCCTCAAAGAAGTGAAAAACCTAGAGAGAAAGGGTTAACAATGATGATGGACAAAGGACTTAGCATAAGACAGGCAGAGAACTTTTTAGAATGCAACTATCAACACACTGATATTATTAAACTTGGATTTGGAACAAGTCTAATTACACCTAACATCTCTGACAAGATTAAATTATATCAAGAGAATGGCATGGAGGTTTATGCTGGAGGAACTCTTTTTGAGGCTTTCGCAATACGAAATCAGCTTGATGATTACAAAAACTATTTACATAGAATCGGATTAGAAATGATAGAGATATCAGATGGCTCAATAGATATGGAACATGAAATGAAGTGCAGTGTTATTCAGAATTTTTCAAAAGATTTTAAAGTCATAAGTGAAGTTGGTAATAAAGATGCAAGTATTCAAATAAGTAGTAAGAATTGGGTAAAATGGATGCAAAATGAGTTATCTGCAGGAAGCTGGAAAGTTATTGCTGAATGTAGAGAAGGTGGAAATGTAGGTATTTGTAATGATGATGGAGGAATTAAAGTTGAACTAATTGATGAGATTACAAGTAAAATACCTGCTAATAAAATATTATGGGAATCTCCACAAAAAGGACAGCAAATATTTTTTATTGAAAAATTTGGTGCAAATGTAAACTTAGGAAATATAGCTCATGATGACGTTATCCCTTTAGAATGTTTACGCCTTGGACTAAGAGGTGATACTTTTCATAATTTTCTAAACAAAAAGTAAATGAAATATTATTTTATTCTATTTCTTAAAGGAATGGCCATGGGAGTTGCCAATGTAATTCCTGGTGTTTCTGGAGGAACAATAGCGCTTATAACAGAAATTTATGAAGAATTAATCAATTCTCTTAAATCATTTGATATTAAAGCACTTAAAATGATATTCTCACTTAACATATCTGATTTTATTAATTACACAAACATTTATTTTTTAATTGCTGTATTTGGAGGAAGTGTTGCAAGTGTATTTAGTATAGCTAGTCTTTTTAAATATCTATTTTCAAATTACCCTATTTTAATTTGGGCATTCTTTTTTGGTCTCATTATTGCCTCTATTTACTTTGTAGCAAAAAGAATTAACAATTGGAACTTCTCTACTTTACTAAGCTTAGTAATAGGTACATCTATTGCAATATCTTTAAGTTTTATGACTCCAGCTACAGAAGATGCTAATCTATTTTTTGTATTTTTATGTGGAATAGTTGGAATAAGCGGAATGATGCTACCAGGACTATCAGGCTCTTTTATTTTAATCCTAATGGGAAATTATGAATTGCTTATGGTTACAGCTGTAACAGATTTAAATATTACCTTACTTTCAATATTCTTTATAGGCTCTGCATTCGGACTTATGAGTTTTTCTCATGTATTATCTTGGGTTTTTAAACATTATAAAAACGCTACTTTAGCATTACTAACCGGATTTATCTTAGGTTCGCTAAGTATTATTTGGCCATGGAAATCAATTGCCGAAAGTATTATTATGAATGGAAAAGAGAAAATTATAGCATACGAATGGTATTTCCCTAGTAAACTTAACACTGAAACAATAATTGCAATCTCATTAATATTCATAGGGATAATTAGCGTTTACACACTAGAATATTTTGCGCCAAAAAAATAAAATAAGAACATTCGGACTTATAGGAAAAAGTCTTTCACACTCCTTTTCAAGTAGTTATTTTAATGAAAAGTTTTATAAAGAAGAAATAACAAATACTGAATATATTAATTTTGAGCTTGAAGATATTTCCAAATTCACACAACTGATAAAAACACAGAACCTTTCTGGACTTAATGTAACTATTCCCTACAAAGAAAGTGTAATTCCATTTTTAGATGATTTAAGTGCAGATGCAAAAAGCATTGGAGCTGTAAATACAATTCAATTTATTAATGGAAAACTGATAGGCCACAATACCGATATTATTGGTTTTAAAAAAAGTATTATTCCTATTTTAGAAAGTAGGAATACTGCTTTAATTCTTGGGGATGGCGGGGCAGCAAAAGCTGTAAAATTTGCGCTAAACCAACTAAATATCTCACACAAAACAGTTAGCAGAAAAGGATCATTTAATTATTTAGATATATCAATTCAAACTATTGAGTTTTACAGAATTATAATTAACACAACACCTTTAGGAATGGCTTCTGAAATAGCAAATTACCCTAAATTACCATATGAAGCATTAACCGAAAAACATTTGCTTTTTGATTTGATTTACAACCCATCAGAAACCTTATTTTTAAAATACGGAAGAACCCATAACTCAAGCACTAAAAACGGATTGGAAATGCTACAGATTCAAGCAGAAGCATCTTGGAACATTTGGAATAGTTAAGTCGTTAAATATTAGTAAATTTGCAATCAAATATCAGAAAAGTGAACGAAAACAAAGAACAAGAAACTACAGATAATTCAACTCTAACACCAGCTACAGAAGAATTAACCCCTGTGAATAATGCTGACTTGAGCATTGATGAATTAATTTCAAAAATTGATTTACTAGCTGAAAATGAAAATCCTTATACAGTATCTAAAGAGGTGGAAGAGCTAAAATCTATCTTTTATTTAAAATTAAAGTCTGAAACTAAAGTTGAGAAAGAAGAGGAGAAAATTATAGACTCAACTGAAGAAGAAACTAGTGAAGAGTCTCCTAAAGAAGAAAGAACACTTCATCCTCACGAAATTAAATTCAAACAAGCTTACGGGAAATACAAAAAAATAAAGTTTGAATACAGAAAAAATAGAGAAAAGGAAGAGGAGGAAAACCTTAAAATAAAAAAGACAATTATTGAGGATATTGACAAACTTACTCAAGAAGATGAATCAATAAAAAAGACTTTTGAGCATTTCAGAATCCTACAAGAACAATGGAAAAATACAGGACATGTGCCTCAAACAGAAAACAATGGTCTTTGGCAATCTTACCATCATCATGTCGAGTTATTTTATGACTACATTAAATTAAATAATGATTTAAGAGATTTAGATTTCAAAAGAAACCTAGAAGAAAAAACTGCCATTTGCGAAAAAGCAGAAGCTTTATTAAATGAAAAATCATTTAATAAAATGCACGACAACTTACAGGAACTACATGAGCATTGGAAAAATGTAGGGCCTGTAAAAAGAGAACTTAGAGAAGAACTTTGGGAACGCTTTCAAAACATTAGTAAGACACTTAATAAAAAGCGTAACGACTACTTCCTATCAAAAAAAGAAAAAGACAAAGAAAAACTCTCAAATAAAAATACTATTTGCAAGAAAATTGACGAACTAACTACCGAAACAATATCTTCACATAACAAATGGCAAGAACTTACTAATCAATGTAATGAATTAGAAGTTGAGTGGAAAAATATTGGCAGATTAAATAAAACCGAAAACACCCTTGCATGGAAAAATCTTAGAGCAACACTCAATAACTTTTACCATAAAAAGAATGCTTTTTACAAGCAAAAAAAAGAAGCAAGAAATACTATTCTGAAAGTTAAAATTGGTATTTGTGAAAAAGCAGAAAGCTTACAAGAAAGTACTGATTGGCAAGGAACAGGTAATAAGCTAATTAAATTACAAGACGAATGGAAAAATGCCGGATTCTCCCCTGCTGATCAATCCAATAAAATTTGGAAACGATTTAAAGCCGCATGCGATACTTTTTTCGATGCTAGAAAAGCACACTACAAAACACAAGACAAAGAGAAGGAAGCTTGCTATAAAGAGAAAGCAGAGCTATTAAAAGAACTAAATTCTTTCAAATCAACATCCGATTCAAAAGCTGACATAAAACAACTTAAGGAATTTGGAAATAAATGGAAAGTATTAGGGCATGTTCCTAGAAATAAAATGAAGATTAATGATGAATTTTTCTCTTTAATAAATTCAAAATTTGAAGAACTTGGCTTAAGCAAAAAAGCGCTAGCAACCGAACAATACAAAAACAAGGTAGATTCGATAAAAGGAAACGACAAAGCCTTGAGTAGTGAAAAACAATTCCTAAGAGGAAAAATTGACAATTTGAAAAAAGATATTGCCCAGTATGAAAACAATATGTCATTTTTAGGAAACAACAAAGGAACTGAACCATTAAGAAAACAGGTAGAACTTCAGATTACAAAAGCAAATACTGAAATTGAAAATCTAAAACAAAAACTTCAAATCCTTAATAAAGGATAAATGCAATTTAAGTTAGAATCAGAATTTTCTCCTACCGGAGATCAGCCAAGCGCAATACAGCAATTAATTGAAGGCTTAAATGATGGAGAAGGTTTTCAAACTCTACTAGGAGTAACTGGTTCAGGAAAAACTTTTACTATTGCCAATGTAATTAAAAAAGTAAATAGACCTACACTAGTTTTAAGCCATAATAAAACACTTGCAGCACAACTTTTTAGTGAATTCAAACAATTTTTCCCTGAAAATGCTGTAGAGTATTTTGTTTCCTATTATGATTACTATCAACCAGAAGCATACATCCCAAGCTCAGGAACCTATATTGAAAAGGATTTATCAATAAATGAAGAAATTGAAAAATACCGTCTCAACACTACCTCTACCCTTCTTTCAGGAAGAAAAGATGTAATTGTTGTTTCTTCAGTTAGCTGTATCTATGGTATTGGAAATCCTGAAGACTTCCATAATGGAATTATTAATTTAGCAGAAGGAGACATTATTAGTCGTGATCAGTTTTTGCAAAAGTTAGTTTTAGCACTATACAGCAGAACAACTGCTGAGTTTACTAGAGGGAACTTCAGAGTTAAAGGAGATACAGTTGATGTTTTTTTAGCACATAATGACATTGCCTACAGAATACATTTTTTCGGAAATGAAATTGAAGAAATTGAAAGCTTTAATCCTGAAAACGGTAAAATAATTGACACATTAGAAGAAACAAGAATTTTTCCTGCAAGTATTTTTGTAGCCTCAAAAGATAAGGTGCAGGGTGCAATTTCAAATATACAAGATGATATGCGAAAACAAGTAGATCATTTTCAGGAAATAGGATTAAATACTGAAGCAAAAAGATTGGAAGAACGAACTAATTTTGACCTAGAGATGATAAAAGAACTAGGATACTGCTCTGGAATTGAAAATTATTCACGCTATTTTGATGGCAGAAATGAAGGAAGCCGACCTTTCTGTTTATTAGATTATTTTCCAAATGATTTTATTACAGTAATTGATGAGAGTCATGTAACACTACCTCAAGTAAGAGCTATGTTTGGCGGTGATAGATCTAGAAAACAAAACCTTGTAGAACATGGCTTTAGATTGTCAGCTGCAATGGATAATCGACCACTAAAATTTGAAGAGTTTGAAATGATAAATAATCAAACCATATATGTAAGCGCCACACCAGCAGACTATGAACTAGAGAAATCAGAAGGAGTAGTTGCTGAACAAGTAATACGACCAACAGGACTTTTAGACCCAATAATTGAAGTAAGACCAAGTAAAAATCAAATTGATGACTTACTAGAAGAAATCAGGATTAGGATTGAGAAAAAAGAAAGGACACTTGTAACTACACTTACCAAAAGAATGGCTGAGGAATTTAGCAAATACCTTACAAAATTTAGCATTAAGTGTCGCTATATTCATTCTGATGTAGATACTTTAGAAAGAGTTGAAATTTTACACGGATTAAAAGAAGGAGAGTTTGATGTGCTAATTGGTGTAAACCTCCTTAGAGAAGGACTTGATTTACCTCAAGTAAGCTTAGTAGCCATTATGGATGCTGATAAAGAAGGGTTCTTACGGTCAGAGAGAGCATTAACCCAAACAGCAGGTAGAGCTGCAAGAAACATCAATGGATTAGTTATCATGTATGCAGATAAAATCACTAATTCCATGAAAAAAACTATAGATGAAACAGACAGAAGAAGAGATAAACAAAAAGCTTATAATGAAGAGAAAGGTTTAACACCCCAACCTTTGCTAAAGAAAAAAGATAGTGAATTAGTTAAAAACTTAAATCCTTATAAAATAACAGGGCCAAGCACAAATAAGAATACTCCAACAATTGAATATGCAAATCCTGAACAATTAAAAAAGATGATTAGCCACACCAAAAGAGAAATGGAACGCATGGCAAAAAACCTAAATTTTATGGAGGCAGCACGCTTACGAGATGAACTACAAGATTTAGAAGAAAAACTTAAAAGTAAGGCATAAAAAAAGCGAGCATTAAGCTCGCTTTTTTTCTATATTATATTTTGCTAATTAAGCGTTTACAATATTTTTAGCTACTGGTCCTTTATCACCTTCACCTGCTTCAAAATTAACTGCAGCTCCTTCTTTCAAAGTTTTGTATCCTTCTACTTGAATTTCTTGAAAATGAGCAAAGTAGTCAGTTCCGTCTGAACCTTCAATGAAACCATACCCTTTACTTGCGTTAAACCATTTTACTGTTCCTTCCATAA